>DAOVTJ010000020.1 GCA_030633165.1 Thiomargarita sp.
ATTCGTACACCTCTTAATGGGATTTTAGGGTATGCTCAATTACTAAAATTATCTAGCATGCCACATCAAAAAAAAGGGCTTGATATTATTGAACAAAGTGGTAATCAGTTATTAACCATTATTAATGATATACTTGACATTGCTCAAATTGAAGCGGGTAAGATAGATCTTTATAGGACTAATTTTCATTTACCTACTTTTATCACAGAAATTTGTGAGATGATTTGTGTTCGTGCTGAACACAAACAAATTTTATTTGATTATCACCCTTTTAATTTTTTTAAGAAGCAGTATGATGATTCACTACCTGCTTGTGTGTACGGTGATGAAAAACGCTTGCGCCAAGTCTTAATTAACTTATTGGGTAATGCTATAAAGTTTACTGAAGAAGGCAGTGTTAGGCTAGATGTTGGGTGTTCTTCTGCTGACACATGCAATCCGAAAATTCGTTTTCAGATAGAGGATACAGGTATCGGTATTGCTCCAGAACAATTAGAATGTATATTTGAGCCATTTCAGAAACTTGAAGATAAAAAATATCAAAAACAAGGCACAGGTTTAGGATTGGCAATTAGTCGAAATCTTATTGAATTAATGGGTGGTAAGCTACAAGCGACAAGTAAATTTGGTCAAGGGAGTCTTTTTTGGTTTGAATTATCTTTACCCATAGTAAAAACACCAGAAAAGATTGCTATAATAAATGAAAATTTTTTAGTTTTAGATAAATTAGAAAATAAAGATACCTTAATACCACCAGCACTAGAGACAATCACAACATTATTTAATATCGCTGTGACAGGAGATATGGAGACTATTGCGGAAAGAGCTACACAACTAGCACAATCAGATGAGCAGTTGATCCCCTTTGTAAATTATTTGCAGCAATTTGTCAAAAATTATCAAGTCAATAATTTATGTGATTGGTTGGAATCATTTTTAAAGTAAATGTACGATATCAGGATACAAACATGAAAAAATCAATTGTTTTTGTTGTAGATGATCAACCCATCAATCTAACAGTATTAGGTGAGATACTAACTGTTAATGGCTATGCAACATCTTTTGCATCAGATGGTAAAGCCGCATTGGATGCTATCAAAATAGAGCTGCCAGATCTTATTTTATTGGATGTTATGATGCCCGGAATAGATGGTTTTGAGGTGTGCCGACAATTAAAGCAAGATGCGACAGTATCAGACATACCTATTATTTTTTTGACAGCGGAAACACAACAAAACAGTGTGATTGCAGGATTAGAGTTAGGGGCTGTGGATTATGTTACCAAACCTTTCAATGAAAAGGAGCTAATCACTCGAATCCAAACACACCTTGAACTGCAATCTGTTAAAAAAGCATTGCAAGAGGCATTAGCTGCAAAAGAGAAATTTGTTTCCATCATTGCCCATGATTTATACCATTTATTTCATAGCTTAGTCACATTGGGCGCAAGATTAGCCGAACATAAAATTCCACTAAGCGTGGAAACAAAAGACAGTCATATTCAACGTATTTTTCAATTTTCTAAGAAAGGCTATACTTTGTTAGAGAATTTATTAGAATGGTCAAGAACACAAATGGGTAAAATGCCAATAAACCCTGAAATCATTAATTTACAAAGCCTCATAGATAAAAATATTGAATTACAAGGTGTCAATGTAAAAAATATCAATACCCATATTGGTGATGATGCGCTATCGGTGTTTGCTGATAAGAATATGCTGGATACTGTTATTAGAAATTTACTCTCAAATGCAGTTAAATTCACTCCAACTCAGGGTATAATCCAAATATATTCTAAAAAAGTAAGAGATAAAGTTGAAATATCCATTTCTGATACTGGAGAGGGGATAGCACCCGAAGATATTGATACGCTATTCCAAATAGATCGAGTCCCGACGACTTTCGGCGCTCCTAATAAGTTGGGTAAAGGTTTGGGTTTAATATTGTGCAAAGAATTGGTAGAAAAAAATGGTGGTACAATAAACGTTAAAAGTGAATTGGGGAATGGAAGTACATTTTATTTTTGTCTCCCTTCACAAGAACCCAAATAGTTTTTCCTAAAATAGGAAAGATACCACAAAATTTAATTTGTTTGGTGCAAGAAATCTATGAGTGACAAACCCACTGTGTTAATTGTTGATGATAATCTCAATAATTTAAGCCTCTTATATGATTATTTAAAGAATATTCATATCAAGGTATTTATTGCCGAAAACGGGGAGAGTGCGCTCAAGCGACTTGAATATATTAAACCTGATCTCATTCTCTTAGATATTCTTATGCCAGGAATAGATGGTTTTGAAACCTGTCGTCAATTGAAACAGAATCCAGAAACCAAAGATATTCCTGTGTTGTTTATAACTGCTTTAACAGAGACTGTGAATAAAGTCAATGGATTTAAACTTGGTGCAGTGGATTATATTACGAAACCCTTTCAACAAGAAGAAGTTTTGGCACGTATTCAAACACACTTAACCCTTCATAAATTACAAAAAGAACAGAAAATAAAAACTGAACAATTATTTAAACTTAATCAAGAAAAAGATGAGTTTTTAGGTATTGTCGCCCATGATTTGAAAAATCCACTCTCAGCTACTCTATCTGTAATTGAGTTAATTACATCTCATTATGATCAGATATCCAAGACAAAAATGACGAAAATATTGAATGAACTTTCAATTAGTTCAAAAAGAGGGCTCGTTTTAATTGAGAAGCTTCTTAATATAAATGCCATGGAATCTGGAAAAATGAAGATTTTTCTACAAAATATCAATATTTTGTTGATAGTGCAACATATAGTGGAAGAATATAGTGATAAAGCGGAAGCGAAGAATATTACTCTACAGTTTAATAAGCAAAATAAATCATACCTAGCCTTTGTCGATGAAAACTACTTTTTCCAAATCATAGAGAATCTAATTTCTAATGCCATTAAATATTCACCGCACGGTAAGTCTATTAACATTCGACTCATTTTAAATGACAACGCTGTGCGCTGTGCAATAGAAGATGAAGGACCAGGGATAAGTGATTCTGAACAAAAGAAATTGTTTGGAAAATTTTCAAGATTAACACCACAACCTACTGGTGATGAATGTTCAACAGGTTTAGGGTTATTTATTGTTAAAAAATTAGTTGAAGCTCAGAATGGTAAAGTGTGGTGCGAAAGTGATTTGGGAAATGGCAGCACTTTTATTGTGGAATTTCCCATTGTTAATAGCAAGTCATAGAAACATTTTCACCAGATTTTTAGTTTTGAATAAAAACTTATCTAGTAAACCTCTCTTACTTTGCGGCTTTTTATCCGTTTGATGCGTTGTTTTTTCCTCAGGAACACCAATAATATCTAGTTCTATGTTATTATTATATATTTCAGGAGGCAAAGTCGTTAATGGATTATTTTCAATATTGAGCACATTAAGATTATTCAATTGACCAATTTCTGGGGGAATACTCTTTAGTTGATTATTATGAAGATCTAGCTTTGTTAGCTGTTTCAAATAACCAATTTCTGGGGGAATATTCTCTAGTTGATTGTTATGAAGATCACACACCTTCAAACTTAACAATTGTCCAATACTTGTAGGCAAACTTGTCAATTGATTGTTATGAAGGAATAATTCTGTTACATTGCTAAATTGACCAATGTCTGGAGGCAAACTTGTCAACAGATTACCGCTAATGGAGAAATTTGTTAATTTTTTTAATAAACAACAATTTGAAGGCAAAATAGTAATTTTATTATTACTCAAACCTAGTCTTTTCAACTTAGTAAGTTGATTGATTTCAGGGGGTAAACTTGTTATTTCATTGCTAATCATGTAGAATTGCGTCAAATTGTTCAATTGACAAATTTCTGGGGGTAAGGTTATTAGTTTATTCCAACCAAGGTATAGCTTATCCAAATTGTTGAGAAGTCCTATTTCTGGTGGCAAAACGGTTATTTTATTTTTCCAAAGAAATAGCGTTTTCAGTTGTGTAAGTTGTCCCATTTCTGGAGGCACATTCGTCAATTGATTCCGACCAATATCAAGTAAAGTCAAGTTAGTCAACTTTCCAATTTCTGGTGGTAAACTGGTCAATTGATTATTATCAAGATGTAAGCCTCTGAGTTGGGTTAACATTCCGATTTCTGGAGGGATTTCTGTTAATCCCTCATTTGTTAAATCTAATGTGATCTCATTATCTGAGCTTGTTTTTTCAATTAGAACGAGCAATTCGTCATTTGTCATTTTTATTATCTCCAGATATTTTTGAAAAGGCGCTATACATTTTTATTTATCAAAACATTTTCGCCAGATTCTTAGTTTTGAGTAATAGTTTATCTAGTAAACTAAGGTGATTAGACATCATAGAATCGTTATTCATTTGAGAAGATGTCTTGGTTGTTGCCGCCATGGGATCTCCAACAAGTTCTAAATCTGTTTTGGTCAGCTTGAGTATTTCAGGTGGCACTGTTGTCAGTGGATTATGACCAATATTGAGCCAATTCAAATTATTCAATTGACCGATTTCTGAGGGTAAATCTGTCAGTTGATTATAATGAAGTTCTAGTTTTGTAAGGTTTTTTAATTGCCCTATTTCTGGCGGTAAGCATGTAAGTTGATTATGTTGGAGGTTTAACTTTGCTAAATGTTGTAATTGACAGATTTCTGGGGGGAGAGTCTCGAGCTTATTGTTATGAAGATCACAAGTCTTCAACCAAAAAAGTTGCTTAATACTTGGGGGTAAACTTGCCAATTGATTGTGATGAAGGGATAGCGCCATGATATTAGTTAATTGACCTATGTCTGGGGGCAAGCTTGTCAACCGATTATCACTTAAAGATAGTTCAGTCAGATTTTTTAAAAAACAATAGCTTGACGGTAATTCAGTAATTTGATTATTACTAAAACCAAGTCTTCTCAGTTTTGTCAATTTACTGAGTTCCGTGGGTAAACTGCTTAGTTGATTACCAAGCGCATACAATTGTGTTAAATTGCTTAGTTGACACATTTCTGTTGGTAACGTTTTTAGTTCATTCCAACCAATATATAGCTTATCTAAATTTTTGAGAAGTCCTATTTCTGGCGGTAAAACGGTTATTTTATTTTTCCAAATAAATAGTGTTTTTAGCTTGCTCAGTTGTCCAATCTCTGGGGGCACAGTCGTCAATTTATTTCGACCAACATCAAGTAAAGTCAAGTTAGTCAATTTTCCAATTTCTGGCGGCAAACTTGTTAAGTGATTATTTTCAAGATGTAAGCCTCTCAATTCTGTTAATTGCCCTATTTCTGGTGGAATTTCTGTGAGTTCTTCATTTGTTAAATCTAATGTGATTTCATTAGCAGCGCCTGCTTTTTCAATCTGTATGAGTAATTCGTCGTTTGTCATATATTTCTCCTACTGATGAGTAGGGACAACAAAAAACTGTTGCCCCCTAACCCAATAATATAAAATTGACGATGCACTGGGAGAGATTTATTTACGGATCAGTCTATTACCACTTTTGAGATGTTAACCATGCGACAATAGCTTGCATTTGGTTATCACTCAATCCTGAAATATGGTGTGCCATTATGCGACTCAAATTGTTGGTACGCATGCCATATTGGATTGATCGCATTTGGTTTATTAAATACTCTCGGTTTTGTCCAGTCAATTTGGGATATCCTTGAACATTGGGGGTCTTAGCATCCAGTCCATGACACCTATGACAACCCGCGCGAAAATAGAGTTGTTGTCCCCATATTTGTTGTTGAGGTCCCCACATTTGTTGTTGGGGTTGTTGTCCCCATATTTGTTGTAGTTGTTGTCCTACAGCTTGCCGTTGTGCTGGGGTTCCTCCAATAAAAATAACGTGGTGAGTAATGACCTCTTTCGGCATCTCTTCCTTATCAACATCTTTTATTTTCTTTGCTAGTGCCACTTGATTCCAAAGAAGTAAACTAGCAGTCATTAAGCCAATACAGATCGTTTTTAAAATAAATTGCATTGTTATCTCTCCAAGTGTTTTAGATTATTCTAAACGAATAAAGCGTTCTAACATTTGAAAAGCTTCATCATCCGTAAATTGAATGGCGGGATGTTTGCAGAAATAGGCAGATGCTGCTTCAAGTATGCCACCTTCTCCTCGGCTTAAAGCTAATTTAGCACAACGAATCGCATCAATAGCGACACCTGCCGAATTTGGAGAATCTTCTACAGAAAGGCGAAGTTCTAAATTCATAGGCACGTCACCAAATAGTTTGCCTTCCATACGAATAAAACAAACTTTATTGTCGTTTTGCCAAGAAACATAATCACTGGGTCCCACATGAATGTTTTCATTTGGCAAACGTTCTGCCATAACTGATTGAACAGATTCTGTTTTTGAGGTTTTCTTTGAAGCTAATCGCGTATGATTGAGCATGTTAAGAAAATCGGTATTACCCCCTGTATTCAGTTGATAGGTGCGTTCCAGTTTGACACCTCGTTTTCTGAATAAATCTGTGAGTGTACGATGTGTAATGGTTGCCCCCAATTGCGCCTTAATATCGTCACCAATAAGCGGAAGATTTTTTTCTTTGAAACGCTGTGCCCAAATGGGGTCACTGGCAATAAAAACAGGAATATTGTTGACAAAGGCGAGTTCGGCTTCTAAGGCACAATTGGCATAAAAACGAGTGGCTTCCTCAGACCCAACTGGCAAATAGTTCAATAAAATTTCTGCACCAGATGCTTTCAACAGATTAACTACTTCTTCTTCAGTAGGCTCAGTATTGTCTGCTATGAGAAAAGTAGAATGATCATCATAATCCTTTAGATGTTTTGAAAAACCATCCAAAATCTTACCCATCTGTACTTTCACCCCTGTTTCTGGAATATCTTGGCAAAACACAGTGGTACAATTGGGTTTGCTAAAAATAGCCTTACTCACTTCTTCACCCACTTTACGCTTGTCAATATCGAAAGCAGCAACAACTTCAATTTCCCAAGGTTGATACCCCCCGATTTCCCAATGCATCAAGCCAATGCTATCATCCGCGTTTTTATTGTGATAAAAATGAAGACCTTGAATGAGAGAACTGGCACAGTTACCAACACCCACAATTGCAATTTTTATTTTTTCTTTCATATTTATATGTTGTGTAATCCTAAGAATTTAACTTTGCTAGTAAGAACATGCAATTTTTTGCTCGATATCTGAAATTTTGAATACTTGGATCCGATAGTTATTTTGATCGGCCACAGCCACCAATCCAAATTCTGTTGATATGGTAATGCCATCTGCTGATAGAAATTCGCCTGGACAATTTCCGATTTTTCCAAATGCACTTAAAAATGCAAAATCCTTTTTGGCATTAAAAAGATCAATACTGTCCAATGCATGGATTACTATTCGTCCATTGTCTTCATCTGACATTAACAACCAATCATTTCCTATTATGATCCCTTCTACATCATCACGAAAACGCCCTGGTTCTGGCAATGTGCCCGCGGCTAACTCCCCTACATGTTTTCCCAAATATTGACCTGTTGAGAGTTGAAAGATCTCCACTCTAGATTCTTTTTCACTTGAGGCAAATAATCTGTCTCGTTTCTCATCCAAAGCCAATGTTTCCGTTTTCTGTAATATCAACACACCTTTAGTTGTTGCTTGAAACGTCCGAACAAACGTGCCATCTTGTTGAAACTGATGAATCATATTACTCTTTTGATTCGCAACATACAAATTATTATGCGTATCTATGGCTAGTCCCGTCAGATCTGTAAATAGCTTGTGCTTGATTATCCTTATAAGCTCAAAAGTACTACTGTTATAGACATTGATCTTATCGCCACCACGATCTACCACCAATACATTTCCTTCTTGATTCAGACGTATTGCTTCAGGACCATACTTTTTTGTACAATTCTTGCTATTTCGATCTTCATGGCAACCTTTTGGCAGTACAAATTGACCAGGCTCTTCTCCTTCACCGCCAACTATCTGTAAAAAATTTCCCCATTGATCATAAATTTGCACACGTAAATTGTCAACATCTCCCGCCCACAAATTTCCATTCTTGTCAAAACCTAATTCGTTTGGCGAATTAAATTCTGTACCTGGCTTATCTCCTTTTATCCCACCAACTATCCATACTGGCTTGATTATTGTCACAGTTTGCCCATTTGCAAAAATAACAGAGGGTGACATAAAAGCTATCAAAAGAACTAAACTAAAAATAGGAGTCAATAATTTTTTTTTCATAGATTATTCCTTCAAACGTATTGAGTAACCATCCACAAAAAACTACAGCCCACTAAAGCTAATAAAGGTCCATCATTTGTATGGGGACTATAAGCTTCTGCAAGAGTCATTAAAATAGGCAAAAATAGCAAAAGGATAATTAATTGATTAGTCGTAAATAACGCGTGATAAGCAATAAGAACAATGATCGACACCAGAAAAACCATTGCACTCCCTTCAAGACTACGTTGAAAATCGCCATTCCAGAATTTTCCATTATGCCATAAGGCTTTAGCTCGGTATTTATGTTTACCAAATCTAATCCCAACTGGTTCAGCCAGACCATCACCAAACTCATTAATAAGATTTGGGATCATGATTATAATGGATGCCTTACCAAATAACACAATAAATGGAAAATATACCAAAAATCTAAGTAAATCTTCCATCATATCGTAACGTAATGTATAAGGTCTATCTTCCAACCGATCCCAAGAGACAAAAGCGTATGCTAATATTGGTACACGTCTGCGAATAACATTCCATTCTGTAAGGATAGTTTTCATTTGATCTAAAAAAAATAACATCAAAATAACGGGTATCGTTCCCATTCCACCAAGAACAAAAAATATGGAAATCACATAAATTTTGAGTTTTCGCCAAGGGCGAATTGCTAATTTTCGGATATAGTTGATTTTAACATGATATTTTTGGATCACGTAGGCAAAAATTATTTTGCCTAAGACTTCAATAAAAACGGCAAATAAAAAAACAAAAAACACCGTCTTAGTGATATACTGCACATTATAATATTGTTCCCACAAGAGAAAAAGAATAATACCAGATAAATAAAAGAAAGACGATATCAATACAAATTTATTTTCTCCTTCCCAATTATAAGTAGGATTCTTAAACCCATAAGGATCTCTTCTTAGGTTGGCGAAATATTTGGCTCGTGATGAGTGAACTTTCATCATTTCAGATTTAAATTCCCGCATCTTATGAAGTTTCTTTTTAATCAAACTGCTTTCCTTTTTATATTCGAGAAATAAAGATTTATTTTAAATAAGTTAAATTTATAGATTATCATAAAA
Source organism: Thiomargarita sp. (assembly GCA_030633165.1). Lineage (GTDB taxonomy): Bacteria > Pseudomonadota > Gammaproteobacteria > Beggiatoales > Beggiatoaceae > DAOVZS01. The sequence goes on from DAOVTJ010000020.1 coordinate 9,286, forward strand.
ATATTTATTTTCAAGCTAAATAGTGATAACATGCAAATGTATTAACACATAAATTATTGAATTTCGTTTTAATGTAGAGATTGACTGTTACGGTTTAAGCATGAGATAAGTTATAGTATTGACATCCAAAAAAGGAGATTATTGATGCTACTTTTTTTAAAAATTATAATCATCAGTAGTATGTTAATGATTAGTCACTTTACCTTAGCATCAGATGATATAGAGCAACATTTTTTGGGAATACAACAATATCCCCAACAACAAATATGGGGAATGCAACAATATCCCCCACAACAAGCATGGGGAATGCAACAATATCCCCAACAAACATTGGAAATACAACAATATCCCCAACAACAAGCATGGGGAATGCAACATAGTGGACAAACACTTTACCTTCAGGCGGCTTGTCAGCGTTGTCATGGTATGAATGGCAACGCACCTAATGATCAAATGTCTCCGAAATTGGCTGGACAAAAAATGCTTTATTTAATAAACCAAATGCGAGCCATCCGCTTAGGCATACGTACCAATCATAAAGGTGCTACAATGGTAACACATATATCAACTTTTAATGATACACAGATTCAAAGTATTGCCAGCTGGTTAGCTTCTATAGGGAAAAATGATATTGATAGACATGGTCAATTTCCCTATATTCCTAGAAATAACCATAACCAGAATAATATTAATCTATTTGTGAATTGTGAGGATTGAATCACATTATGACTCTTTATTTTATGCTTGCTTTGCATCGTGCACCGATTGAAAAAAGACCTGTATTATCTCAACTTTTTAAAATCTTACAACAACGTGGCTTCCAAGTTGAACTTGGTTTTGGTGAAGACATGTTAACATTAACGGATAACATTACAATAACAAAAGATTTATATATACTTAAATCTCACAGTGCATTTTGGATGACTATGGCTGAAATATTGCATAATAAAGGAGGCAATATTTTAAATCCTTATCCGAATTGCTTAGCAACTCTGAATAAAATTGTCGTAAATGAACGTTTACGTGCTGTAGGAATTTCAACACCACGTTCTTGGATACCTGGCAAGCTAATGCATTTGGAATCGCTTCTAGAAAAAAATCCATTAATTATAAAACCATACAACGGCAATAGGGGAAATGGTATTTCAATTCTCCGTAATTCCAAAGATTTGGCAAATATTCCTCCCCAAAACACCTTAATGTTAGCACAAGAGTATATTGAGGGAGGATTGAATTATATAAAAACTTATGTGATAGACCAAAAAGTTTTTTGTGTACATAAATATTTTGATCTTCACAAAGAAAATTACTATTCAAAAAGAAGTGGGCAACCCTCAGAAGTTAGTGATGCAATTCGTGATATCGCCTTACGATGTGGTCAAGAACTTGGCTTACATCTCTACGGTTTAGATATTGTAGAAGATTCAAACAAACAACCTATAGTGGTCGATGTAAATTATTTTCCCAGTTATCGCGATGTACCCAATGCTAGCCGTCATCTTGCGGACTATATCGAAACTTATGCCAACAGGATACAACAATGAAGATTTGCATGATTTATAGATGGGAAAATCCTATCATGGCTCAAGTAAGAGAATTATTAGAAACAAAAGGAGCCCAAGTAGATGTTATTTATCCCGAAAAGAGCACATTTAATTTAACAGACTTAAAAGTTGATTATGACTTGTATTTATTGAAATCTGGGACAGAATCAGCACTCTCTTTGGCGGGTATCTTACACATGATGGGAGCCAAAATCATTAATCCCTATCCTGCTGTGTCTATGTTACGTAACAAATTTATTGTTATGGGTGCTTTACAAGCTGCAGGAATCCCAATCCCCGAAACTTATATGGCTTCAAATGTAGATGATTTGTTCCCCTTATTAAAAGACGGTCCATTAATCACCAAACCTTATCGTGGTAGTCGCGGTATTGGGATTAATATTGTTCATCATCAGGATGATATGAAGGATTTAGCTAACCAGAAACAAATTTTGGCACAACGTTTTCATACACCGGATGACAAAGACGGAAAATTTCATAAAATATTTTGTATTGGTGACAAGATATTTGGAACAAAACGAATTTGGCCCTTAAAAACATATGAGGATAAAATTGGTGAACCATTTGTGATTTCCCCTGAACTTGAAGAGATCGCTTATAAAATAGGGAAAGTTTTTGGTATCACGTTATACTGTGCAGATATTGTTATCAGCGAAGGCATGCCTTATGTTGTCGATGTGAATAAATTTGGTAGTTTCATGGGAGTACCCAACGCCCCGCAACTGTTAGTTGATCATATCCTGACTCTCTAAATGTAAGTATCCCTCCCAGCAGGAGGGAGAAAAGTTAAAACTTTACCATTTGAGAGAAGCTAACCAAGCAGCCATGGCCTGAACCTGAGTATCATTCAATCCTAACATGCTATTACTATGTGCACGACTCATATTATTGGTACGCACACCGTATTGTAGTGAACGCATTTGATTTATTAAATAGGTCTTATCTTGACCTGCTAATTTTGGATACCCTTGAACACCAGGTGTTCTAGCATTTACACCATGACAATTATGACAACCTGTACGAAAATAATGTAATTGCCCCCATGCTTGCTGTTGTTGATTCCATGCTTGCTGTTGTTGTTTATTTTGATTTTGGGATTGATCCCCAATTTGTTGGGGTTGTCCCCACATTTGTTGTTGGGGTTGTTGTCCCCACATTTGTTGGGGTTGTTGTAATTTTACTGGTGCTGGTTCCTCTTTTTTCGCCACTGCGACTTGAGTACCAATAACAAATAAGCTACAGCCTATTAAACCAATACCGAGTGTTTTAAAAGTAAGTTGCATTGCTATATTTCCGTTTTGGGATGTGAATATTATTATAGCTTTTTTTTTAAAGAAAAAGCAAAGATAAAAACACAAAATTTGCTATTTCAATTTTATTGTGTTCTAATAATTTTCAATTTTCAATTGAGGATTATTGTAAAAAATGAAATCTGTTTTTGTAACAATATTTGCAATAGTGTTATTTTTCATCGGTTCTGCTGTCTCAGCCGACTTAATTAGTATAAAGTTTTCTGACTTGACTATCAACAAAGTCAAAATAAAATTTCAAAACGAAGCCAATAACGATAAGTTAGAAATTAAAGGTGGATTCAAACTTGGTCAAGGAAGTAACGGTATTACCCCGTTACTGGATGGGGTTGTGATAATCTTAGGGACTTCAACTATAATCATTCCAGCTAACTCCTTTGTTGAAAAAATGGACAAAATCACATTTCAAGGCATAATTAACAGCGTTAATGTTGAGATGGAAATCCAAGAAGTTTACATGGGTCGCTTTGAATTTAAAATAAAGGCAAAGCATATTCAATTAAACGGAATCGCTAACCCTGTTAATATTGAGTTATTTATAGGTGATGATACAGGGAAAGCAATAGTCAAATTAAAGGGTGAACTTAAAAAATGAAATTAAATAATCAGCTTTCCACAATAGTTTCTATTGGTATGACTTCATTAGGTTTAAGTATTGGTAGTGTTACAGCCCAAGAAGCTATCAATCCAAATATGAACAATATGTATGGAACAACGCCATACAACATGCCAGGCAATCCCGTCTTGAATCAAAACATGCCAGGAATGAATGGCATGGGGCAGTACGGAATGCAAGCGAATAATCCTTCAGCTTGGAACCCAAACATGTATGGGATGAATAATATGTCAGGCTCAAATCAGCCGATTGGCAATCCTTCAGCTTGGAACCCAAACATGTATGGGATGAATAATATGTCAGGCTCAAATCAGCCGATTGGCAATCCTTCAGCTTGGAATCAGAACATGTATGGCGTAAATAATATGTCTGGTTCAGATATGGGGAGATATGGCATGAACACTTCTCCTGGCTGGAACCAAAACATGGCTGGCATGAATAGCATGGATAATTATTCTTGTCAAAATCCAACTAACAGTTATTTTGTTATGAAAGTTGGAGAAATTTTTGGAGTTGTGATGACAGATAATCCAGCTATGCCAGGAAGCGGCATGTGGACATTGACAGCCATGCCAAATTGTTTGATATTAAGAGATCGTTTTTCCAAACCTTTTTCTTCTGAAGATAAAAATTCTCATCAAGAAGAAGTCTTTGTTTTTCAAGCACAAACATCATGTCGCGCCGATATCTGGTTCACGCGACGTAGTGAACAGGGTGTGATGGCACAAAAATCTTATCAACTTTTTGTACAGTGAAACATTCTCGCCCTAAATCTACAGAGATTTAGGGTCAACTTAATAGTAATATTATGACAAATATTGATGTTTTAGAACAAGTTGAATTTACCTATCCGAAGGATAACAATTATATCTATTGTCTACCCGAAGCACTGGAGATTTCATCCAATCAAACCTATTGCATTTTGGGTCTAAGTGGATCAGGTAAATCAACAATATTGACCTTATTAGCTGCCTTACGTCGTTTTCGCAAAGGTACAATCCGATATAGATTTGATACAAAATCGGTTATAAAAGTGACACGGAAAAATTGGCACAAAAAAGTGACGCCTCAATTTTGGGGAAATATGGGATACTCATTTCAAAAACCAGAACTGATACGCGCACTCACTGTTAAGAAAAATCTGGATTTAGCATTAGATGAAGAAAATACAGAAGAAATGGCCTTAGCACTTTTTAAAAAAACAGAATGGGATCAGATCAAAAACTCCAATATTTGGGAATTATCTGGTGGTCAAACACAACGTTTAGGTATTATTCGTGCTTTTGGTCATAGACAAAATGTTGTCTTTATGGATGAACCAACTAATAATTTGGATAAAAATAATCGTAAAAAATTAGCAGATTTTATCCAAAAATATAAAAAGGATAAATCCATTATTATCGTTTCACATGATAAAGCCTTTACGGATATGCTAAATATTTCTGAGATTTTTGAAATAGATGAGGAGAAACAAGCAGACGGACGAAGCCAACGAATTTTGAGGTTTAGGGATGAACTATAATAAATTTAGGGGGATTATATGTTTTCATTAAAGCGGGTGGTGGCAGTCTTGTGTTGTGCTGTTACTATTGTTCAGGCTGCAGAATTTCAACTGGATAAAACAGTTGAAGATATTCCAAAAAAAGTATTGATTATCAAACATGATGCAAAATTGTTTGAATCTGAGTCTTCGGAAAAAGCAGAAGAAGCACCTTTCATACAACTGTATTTTCTGATGACACCAGAAATCGAAAATAGAGTGCCTGTCTTAAAGAAATTTTCTAGAGATCAAACTCAACCTGATGGTTGGTTAGAAAAAGATTCTTATGTCGAGTGGAATACTGTAGAAATGATCAATTTTGAACCTCTAACAGGACGTGAACAGGTCAAAATTTATGCGACTGAGGAATGTGCTAATAATTTTGGCACTTTTGGAGAGACGATACCAGAATGTGAAGTCTTGGGAGAAGAGCCTGCTCAAAACACACCGACAAGATTATTTGTTCCAATTTTTAAGCGTGAAGCGGATAACTATCATGGTGGATTTATTCGTGTTTATCAAGATGATAAAGGAAACAAATCACAACTTCAAAATATCAAACTTGGCTATGATTTGATTTTAGTGGTGGATTCAACTCTAAGCATGGGGGAATATTTTCAGCCTACTTTGCACATTTTGCAATCGTTTATAAAAGTTATCCAAAATACGATGCAAGATGAAGTCATCACACCTTTCAATATTGGGCTGCTTTTTTATCGAGATCGTAAAAATTGGCAAAATTGTGATATTGGATACCTCACACATTGGGGGCAACTCTTAACCTCAGAACCTGAGAAAGTGATGCAAGCCTTGAATACAGCCAAATCAACGGGTTGTGATAGTGATGAACCAGCAGAAGCGGTATTTGATGGTCTTCATCGTGCGATCATAGATACGCCATGGAATAGTAATCATTTTAAAACAATTCTCTTAATCGGTGACGCTCCTCCCAATTTTGAAAAAAACCCCATGAATTTTAGTGTCGCCTCTATTAATGAATTAGCGGATGAAAAATCGATCCGATTTTTAACCCTAAAAATTGGTTTAAAATCTGATTCTGATTATAAAGAATTTGAAGATTTAGCTTTAGAGAGAGAAGCACACTTAAAAGGAAGATTTCGTCATATCATAAAAGCAGACCTTCAGCAATTTGAAAAGGATTTAATGGATGCCTTAACAACTGAATGGGATATCTTTAAAAAAACATTGGCAAGTTCTAAAGAACCTGTGACATATTTATCCCAAATGACAGAGTACGAACTACCCATTATTGTTGGTCAGCTTGATCAAATGAATCAGGATGAACGAGAGTTTATAAAGGGATGGGTGCCTCGTAAGGTCAAAGGGCAGTTAGCTTTTGGGGAACATCTCTTTATGAGAAAAGTTGAACTAAAATTTCGTATTTCTATTTTTGAAAGCATTATAGCTGCTGCTGAATTTGGGATGCTAGATGGGGGAGAAGCTTTTATAAGTGCGGTACGTCAAACCTTGGCTGCTCTTTTAAAAATGAAAACAGATGATATTTTATTACCACACGAAACGCTAGGAGATATTCTCCTAAAAAGTAATATTTTGCCATTTAAAACGGGATTATTATTATTTACCCCTGAGGATCTTAATACTTGGAAACCACAGGATTATGAAAAACTAAATCAGTCTCTAACTGAAAAACTTCGTTATCTTCGCGAATTTCTTGATAATCCTAATAATATTCATTTATTTGAAGGCGTGGCCTATTTATATGTTCCAAAAGGCTATTTTCCATAAATCATATTTTAAAACATTACAACTCAGAAATAAACGAAATATTCGTTTATTTCCGTTGTAAAAAGGTAGAAAAAATGAAGTTTTTGAATAGAGGAATAAACCTTGTATGGGGTCTATTATTCCTATGTGTGACACACACAGCCATCGCATATCAACCTAATAAAACAGCCGAAAATGTTCAAACAAAAGCGGTTATCATCAAGCACAATGCAAAGTTATTTAGTCGTGAATGGGGGTATTATGGGCAAAAAGCCCCATTTATGGGAATTTATTTTTTGATGGAACCAGGCAAGGGTAAACGAGTCCCCGTCTCTAAACGTCCTTATAAAACTGGGTCTCCTGATGGTTGGTTGGAAACCAATTCTTATGTTGAATGGAATACTTTGCAAATGCTCAAGTTAGAGCCACAATCAGGACGTAAACTTGCCAAAATCTTTGAGACAAAATACTGTGCTGAATTATTTGGCAGTTCTGCTAGTGATTCTTATGGGTGTCAAGTTTTAGGTGAAGAACCGAATCGTTTTACTTCTCAGGCTAAACCGCAACTTTTGATACCTGTTTTTGAGAAAAGTAAGAATAGTTATCAAGGCGGATTTATCCGTGTTTACGAAAATGGTAGTAGCATCAATGCCACTCCCACCAACAAACAAAACACGAATCGACAACTTGGTTATGACATTGTTTTTGTAATTGATAGTAGCACAAGCGGTGGCAAACACTTTACTGCAACAAAGGAAGTATTACAAGCCTTTATAAAGCAGATGCAAAAATCATCTCAAAATGGCAATATGCCGATTCGTATTGGTGTGCTGTTTTATCGGGAAAAGACCAGTTCATCATGCAAAATAGGGTATTTAACTAAATGGGGACATCATTTAACAAAAGATCTTAATAGTGTTAGCAAAACACTCGATTTTGAGAAAGAAGCCCCATGTTCTGATAGGGATAATCAAGCAGCCGTATTGGATGGCTTAAATCGTGTTATTTATGAAACACCTTGGGCAGATAATCATTTCAAATCTATTATATTAGTAGGGGATGCTGCGCCTTATGCTATGTATGATAGAAAGAATCCAATGAAATTAGGTGTTTCCCGTATAAGCTATCTGGCTCAAAGAAAAAATATACGTCTTCTGACTTTTAAACTTGGTGAGAATAACAAAGCCTTTGAAAAGTTAGCATTAGATACCCGTGCTAGTAATAAAGGACGATATAAGAATATTCCTCAAGGCACTAATAAAAAAATGTTTAAAAATAACTTATTTTCTGCCATGACAGAAGAGTGGAGAATGTTATCAATTGCACAAAATATGATCAATGCATCAAACATCAAAAAGAATGGTAGAGCATTACTTAATGATCCTGCTTTTCGCCAGAAATATAAAATTAGTCAATACGATGCACTGATCATTCAAGCTAGACTGCCAGAAACAAGAAGAGTTTCAAAAATTGTTCCTGAATTTGTAAAAGGATGGATACCAGAAGAAATAAAAAACCAATTGGTTGTAGGAGAATTTATTTTTATGGATAAATTCCATTTAAATAAATTAGTCAATACTTTAAGAAGCATTGAAAATGCTTCTTTTCAGGGATTGCAAGATGGTGGTATGGCATTTCTCTCCACCATTCGCAATGTATTGGCTGCTCAAACAAAATTACCACCCAGTAAACTATTTTTGTCAGGTGAGTCTTTGAGTGCGACATTGCAAAAAGCCAATATTTTACCGTTTAAAACAGATATTTTGACTTTCACAGCACAAGAAGTCAATACCTGGAAACCAGCAGATTATAGAAGAATTAATATGATTGTCAAAGAGAAAGTAAAGGTGCTAGGTGAATTTATGAGTAATCCCCAAAATCTTCAATATTTAGGGAAAATGCCACATCTTTACGTACCTAAAGCCTTTTTTCCTTAAAAATTTTAGTGCTTTTTAGCCTGGGGCTTAGCCCTAGGCATCATAATTTTATTGCCATATCACCCGAACATTTTTATTATGAATAATAACTTAAATCGTCTCAGTTTATTGCGACATGTACTCATGCAAGGTTTATTAGTTAATTGGGCTCATAGTTTTGTTGTGATCCTTGTTATTTCAGCCTTGTTTTCTACTCCTTTAATATTAGGTTCTATTAAAAATCGTGTCTATGTGGCTGTCAAAAATCAAGTTGAAAAAGAAAATAATGCGCGTGAAATTACTATCCAACAAACAGAAAATGTACCGTTAAATCATGAGTTTTTAAAA
>DAOVTJ010000189.1 GCA_030633165.1 Thiomargarita sp.
ACTTAGGTGTAGCGCAATGATGGATAAACTGCTTATCCGATACCAAGTCATCATAAGAATTCCTGGCTACTTTTCTGATTATATTCAATGCTCCGTTCATATCTGCATTGATTAACAAACCTTGCAGCGTTTTGTATAACCGACTTTTCTGCAACCTGTTGACGTAGTTTAGCTGAAATGTGACTCTTACTCATTTTATGATAGGAGATATATCATAACCGTGTCTTTTTAAGAGGGCAGCTGCTTTAGCACGTACTAACATTATGCGATTGAACAAATGTGATAATAATTGTGCTTGCTGATTTTCAGATTCCGTTAAACCATCACGTTGTTGTTTTTCAACGAGTTCTTGCATATACTCCGTGTTTTCTGATGAAACCGCTATTTGAGCGGTTTGCCATAGTTCACTATCAGTCAATAAATCAAGTTGAGCTAATTCCTGCTCAATATCATCTGCTAAAACTTCTTTTTGCCAATACTCTGTAACAACTGCAATTAATTCTTCTGCGATTGAACGTTGCATTAATTGTGATTGTCGTTCTACACGGCTATAAATTGGAGTTGGCAAAGTAATAGTGATCGTTTTTGGATTAATACTATTAGTATAAGCTAATTCCATATATTCTCCGATTTTAATATTTATCTACATTAGTCGATATGTAAAGGCAATCCGTAGGACTAAGTAGCTATTTTACTTTTTAATCTAAATCAGAAAAATACTTCCGTAATGATATTGTTACCACCAATGTTTTTTTCACGGAGAATGTCATAAGCGTCAATGAGCATGGCTCTATTTCCACAGAGGTAGCTTATGGTATCCTCTGCGATTTCCATTGTTTTTAGATAATCTGTGATTCTGCCCTTAAAATCGTTGCTTGTTTCCCTAGAGACACAGGCGATATATTTTCCTTTCTCATAATATGTGGAACCGTATTTTTCGTTATTATGTCGTATTCCGTGTATTATTTGGTAGTCAATATCTGGAAATGTCTTTACAAAAGAATGAAAGGGTGCAATGCCAGTTCCTGTGGCGATAAAAAGATAAGTGTTATTTAACTTGTTGATATCTAAGCAGAATTCACCATAGGGACCGGCTATTTCGACATTATCACCCGCTTTTAGCGGTTTAAATTTTGGCGTGACTGTTCCGTTTTCAACTATTTTTATGATAAATTCTAGGTAGTCATCGTTTTCACCTGAATAAATGGAATATTCGCGATTTATTCCTAAACCAATAGGTGCAATGCTGAAACATTGCCCTGCTTTAAATATAATATCATTTCTTTCTACTCTCAGTAGAATAGTCGATTCGGTTAGGAATTTTAGTTTTATTATTTTATGAAGATAGTTATTCATTGTTATTTCTCCGAACAAATCGCATTAATATCAAATTTCTTATAAACTCGATAGCTTAAAAAATAGGCATAAGCATTTAAAGAATACGAAAAATGATCTATTGCTAAATGAATTAGCCATGCAAAACTGCCTACTATGCCAATTTCCCATTCACCCAAAGCACCCCATACTAATAACCACAATGTGGCTAATTCATAAGAATGTAGGAATACGATAATTTTTCCACTGCTCTTAAAATAGGAACCACTTTTAATACTTGTTTGCCAAGTGTCTATTATTTTTCCACGCCATTTTGCCATAAAAAAATCTAATAGATGATCGCTGTCAATTAACCATCCTGTTAATAACGCAATTGTAATTAAATGCCCTTGCCCTGTCAACCAATAGGCAGTGAAACCAATTAGGGCGGAGGGTATTAAATGTTCGGCAATTAGTTTGATTAAAGCCATCTTATCTACCTAACGAACCTTGATATTGTTTAGCAAACCAGCCTTGGAAAAATCGTATGCCATATCGAATATGGGTTAAGAAGATATAGAAAGGGCTGAATAAAGTGATTTTCCAATCTTCATAACGTTTTATATCCCACAATGCTTTTATTAAAGCTAAACCATAAGCCAATAATCCGGCTGTCAAAAAAAACTGAATCGTTTCTGAAAATAGACTGCCTAATGTACCCATTATAAGAAATATAACAAATAATGTCGGAATAAAATAAGTCAACTTTCGAGAATTTTCAGGATAATGCCTGGCAAAAAAACCGCGATGATAACCATAATTACCTACTTGTCGTAGGTGTTTAGCCAAACTAGCCCTTCGGTGGTGGTGAACAATGAGTTCTGGTATATATATGATTTTCCTGCCCTGTTTTATAATATCCCTACATAATTTGGTGTCTTCACCTGGCCAAAAATTGGAATCATACCCCCCTATTTCAAGAAAGACATCTTTTCTAACGATTAAATTAACACTGGGCCAATCATCTATTTCTTTACTAGGTGGCTTTGAGACATAACGTTCAGGAAATCCACCTGAAAGTTTACTTAAAAATACGGCACCTGAGACACGCGCCCAAAACGGATCGGTTTTTGGAGTGATGGCGGGTCCGCCTATTGCAGCTACGTTGGGTTGATTTGAGCAAAAACGGTGTGCGACTTCAAGCCAATCAGATTGTGGATAAGCATCATCATCTATAAACGCCAAATATTCACCACAGGCTTTTTCAGCACCTAAATCTCGTTTAATAGAAGGGCTAACTGCACCTGTCGCTATGATTTTAATGGGCATTTTAGCATAGCAGGTGGGCAGGGTGATTTTTTCATCTGGTAATAAGATGATTTCATAAGACTTAAAAGTCATTTTATCTATATGAGATAAACATTCATCTAAGTCAGTTAACCATGTTTTAAATGGGATGATAATTGAGAAAGGAATGGATTTATTCATATCAAGCTACGCGCGTATCTTATCAAAATTTAGAGGTAGGTGGGTAGAGCGATAGCGAAACCCACCATACTTTATTATTTTTCCATTTCTAAAAAAATATTAGCAATGCCATTATTTTTCATAACAAACTCATAATTTACCTTCTTGTGGATATAATCTTCAAAGAAGGGTTTTCTTCTAAATATCCATTTAGCTATATAAAGGTTGTTAATTGAAATTATTTCCCATCCCCCCCCCCTTAATGCAAGATTTTTAACTGAAAAACCAGCTTGATCAGCAAATTCACATACTTTTTCCTTCGAGTAATGACGATGTCCAATTAACCAATATGCTGGATCAAATAAATTACTAAAAAAATTGCGATAAGGAGTTGATAGATAAAAGCGTCCACCCTGTTTGAGTACGCGATACACTTCTGAAAACATTTTGTTTTCAGTAAATTTAGGGATGTGTTCAAGAACTTCCCAAGAAACAACTGTATCAAACATTCCATCTTCAAAGGGCAAATTAATTGCATTTCCTATACGAAAATTAACATTGTCATAATTAACATGTTTTAAAGCGGTATTCAAATCATTCTCTGTCAGTTCAATACCTGTAATTGATTGAACACCTTTCTTAACTGAATCAATTTCAAACCAACCATACCCACAGCCAATATTTAATACTTTTTTATCTTTAATATCTGAATCGTGTACAAAATGACTTGAAAAAAGTAATCTGCCATGTATATCACTGCTTGGTTTTTCATCAATAATATTTTTCATTTTTTTACACATCAGCTATTTTTCTAGCCCTTATGGTTATAAAATGCCCATGACGTGGATCAATCTTAGCGAACCAGTTAGGCAAAGGATAGTAACCACTACATAAAATGCTTTCTACTTTGAAGCCAAATTTTTCTACATATTCAATTAAACCTCTATAGGCGAATATTCTGATATGTTCCATCGGTTTACAAGACTGGGTTTCCCCCCTGTGAATAGCCAACGGATTGCCAACACCACCTGATGAACAGATATTTGTTAAGCTAAACATTTGCCATCCTAGCATTAGTGCAAATATGTTATGCCAACTGGAAGCATTTTCGGTGGATAAAACAATACCCCCCCAGATTTGCATAACCTATTGATTTCTAACATAAAATTCTCTGTATCATAGAGATGTTCAATGACTTGGTTAGCATGTATGACATCAAAACTATTATCTTCAAAAGGAATTGATTTGTTTAAATTGCCCTTCTTGACAATTATGCTCTTAGCTTGAGCCTGTGATATGAGTTCATCTACCACTTCTACGCCGTAAACTTGCTCAGTGCCTAGTTTTTTCGCACATTCAGTTGTCCATGAACCATCATTACAACCCAAATCCAGAAATTTCGCTGTTGGATTATGTACTAATAGGCTTATTATGTTGTGGTTATTGCCCTGATAGGCATTATCCCATAAATTGTTAAATAATTTTTTTAGCATGATTTCTAACCTTTACTCCGCATAATATCTACTTCACCCCAACCAAAAACTTTGGAAAAGTCGTTACCCGGTTCCAACGACGGTGAGGTGCGTTATCATGTCGATAAACGGTACCATCAATCGCCCTCCGTTCCCAATGATAACTGTAACGTTCAACTAATTTTAATGAAAACCAAATATCTATAAAGCTACCTTCTTTAAGCATGATACGTAGTTCATTCACATCTGAAATCATGGCTTCCTTGACTATATCAGAAAATTCTACTTCAGCAATTTCACGCAGTCGTTTAATATTGACTTGGTTCATCATAATGATTCTAGGAGTTTTGTCAATTCATCACGTTTGTATTCCAAGTGATCTAAACGTTGTAAATCACGCCAAGAATCCGCTTCTTCTAAAGTACCTTCTTGATAACGAGCATCCATTTCCTCAACACTAGAGATGTTATAATGCCCATAAATTTCAAATAGTTCTGTTTTGATAAGATTCAATTGGCGTTCTAAAAAACGACACAAACATAACATGAGTAGTTCATTTGCCGGTATTTGTAGTTGATTAGCAACGGAATTAAATACTCGGTTTTCTTGGATACGCATCATTTCTATTGCCATAATTTTCCATTTAATTTCATGCCGCTTTTATTTAATTTCATGCTTAACAAGCGTAGGGTCAATGCCATTAAGTTAAGGGCAACCATAAAGGATTGCCCCCTACAAAACACTGCGTGTTCATTCGCTGTAGGGGCGAACCTGCGTGTTCGCCCTGGCTTAACTTAATGGCATTGAAGCGTAGGGTGGG
>DAOVTJ010000177.1 GCA_030633165.1 Thiomargarita sp.
CCGTACGTATTGGGCGTCTACCATCACGCTTAATATGGTATTGTTCAATAAAATGTAAATCGTATTGCCCCGCACAATGCTTTAAAATATTGGCAAACGCAGGTGCAACAGATCCTTCACTGGTAATTTTTAAACCAGACAAATGCGCGATTTCTTCATAGAAAGCGGTGATGACTTTGTGAGTGGGTTTTAGTTTTAGCATGTTTGTTATTTTCAATGGCGTGAAATAGGTAGATTTAAAGCGTTAAAACACTGTTGACAAGTACCTGAAAAAGCATCATTGATAAGCCAAGATAATATTTTGGGATTATCCTGAAAAACAGTCATCCAAACAGACCAATTACCTGTGCCAATTATCAAATTTTGAACGGTTCTCAACTGTGCCCCATTTTGTAAATCATCATAAGTCTCTTTAGCGATGCGCCAAGCTTCACGACGTTGCAATAAACGAGGATCATTTTGGGAACACGTATCTTGGCTTAAATTAAAAAGTTTTAAGCTGTTTAAAGCAAGATTTTGTTGTTGAGACGTTAATTGTGAGTGTGGAATAATTGAACCATTATCAATATATTCAAAAGCTAGAAACGTATTGTCTTTATGAGGTAAGTAATATTCAGCGACAATAATATCTGTTTTTCCTTTGCTGCTATTACAATGACAACATGCTAACAAAAAGTTATCCCAGTCTAATTCCTTAAGCGGATACACATGTTTAGGTTGTATATGTTCTACATAAAGCCCTGCTGGAATATACATTTCACAATATGAACAATATTTCCCCAATCGTTCTTTTAAAAAAAGGTTGGCTTCTTTATATTGTTTAAAAAGAATAGGTTCTCCATTTTCATCAAGGGGAAGTTCACCACGTTCAACAGGACGCATTGTCATTATCTCCTAAGCCGGCGACTTCACGTTTCATTTGTAGGAAAGCATGATAAGCAATATTATCACTATAAGGCGCTGATAATTCATCTAAACGTGCTTTTAATTGTTCTCGTTTTTCGGGTGCAATCTTTTTAGCGTCTTCTAATAATCCATAATATTCTTTTGCGACTGCGACCATTTTCAATCGTCCTTCACTTTGGACAGCATTTTCAACGCCCATCACCCATTCTAAAATATCCTCAATGCCTTTATTATAATAATCTCCGATGTCTTCATTATTTAAGTTAATCACTTCACCTGGTTTTAAAGATTGAATAATAATAGGAGAATGGGTAGTCACAATGAATTGTATTTTGGGGAAATTCGTGCTTAATTGTTTCACAATTAAACGTTGCCATTCTGGGTGTAAATGTAAATCAATTTCATCAATAAGCACAATGCCTGGTGTTTCTAATCCTGCTTTTTCACCTAAATGTGAATTTAAAACTGCTGCCCGATACGCAATATCAGCCACCATTGTCAATAAAGTCCGTTGCCCATCACTCAACATATAAGCGGGAAGTGTTTTTCCATCAGCAAATGTTGCGATTAAGCCATCTAACTGAATACTAAAATACACAGATTCGCATTTTTCGAGACAATTTTTAATAGCATGCCGTACCCCTTCTAATATATGGAGTGGTCTTTTTCGTTGTGCTGCTTCAATTTCCATGGTTTTTATCCAAGCCATCAACATTTTTTCATTTGAAGCGGTTTCTAAGCAATCCATATAACCAGCAGTAGGAGAACCCGGTTTCAATAGATCAACTTTTTCTTTTTTTTGTAGCCATAATCTCGCAGTACTGTAGTAGCTTAATAAAGGCAATACCACTGGTTCTCCAGTAGTAACTTTTTGTTGTAATTGTTCACCGTATTGAATAATATCTTTTGCATATTGACGTGTTGTTTTACCATGAGATTTATTCAAACTACGTGCCCATTTTATGGATTTTGAATGATTCATATTCCACGTACATTCTACATAAGTGGGGTATTGTGGAATAAGTGAAGTAATGTCACCTGTTTGACGATAAACATGGCGAACATCTTTTTCTTTAATAGCACGTGTTCCAATATTATTAAAACCAAGCAATAATGAACCCATACCGACTGCTAGAGCATCTAATATTGCCGTTTTACCTCTACCATTATTACCAATTAACACATTAAAGTGAGGAGAAAAATTTAGATTCTTACGTTTAAAACCTTTAAAATTTTGTACTTCAAGTGAATCAATTCTCATATATAATTGTCTCCTCTCTCGTATTTCCGTGCACAATGCATTCTCTGGTACAATGTGCAATTTCTTGATAGAAAGTGGTGATGACTTTGTGGGTGGGTTTTAGTGTGAGCATGTTTGATATGATACCATATCACTAATTCAACCAAGAGAAAACAGTTAAATGATAAAAAATAATCTATTATTCACAGTAAGTTTGATCGCATGGATACAGTTATCCTGTACGCCTTCTCATGATATTAAACCTGCTTCGCAGGAATTTAATCATTCCACGTTTCTGTTTCCAAATACCCGTATATTAGAGGGGGTTACGCGTAATACAAGTGCACTGCCAAAGAATGTCTTTGTCAAAAATATTACTTTATATTTTGTGCCAGCATACGGTTATGTCTATTTTAATGAAGAAATAATCTCTAGTGCTGGCTTGAAACATACGGATATTGTTATCCATGAAACTGCAAAAGGTAAGGTAGTGTCTCCTGTGCGTCTTGATGAGAAAAAACAATATTGGATGTATCAGCCTGACGATGTGATTAAAAGCATAGTTTGGAGACCCCAAAAAGGCAAAAAGAAAAATACGTATGTCCAAATCGGTCAGATCAACAATTTCAAATTTGCCAAATTACAGAGCTTGAGTAAAGTCAGTAAAATCAATCTCTCGCAAGCACAATCGGCGTTGTTAAACGATCTTGAAATCCATTTCCCGAAATATAAGACGATTCAAGCTTATATGGCTTCTCTCGCCAAAACTGCAAAAATCTTCTCACAGGCTGAATTGGGCGACTTATTAGCACATGCAAAACAGAACAACAATAATATTGTACTTTCTAAGACACAATATCATCAATTACGTAAATATAAAGGGTATCAGGGGATTTCAAATATTCTACAAGCACCTGAGATAGTCAGTTCTTCATCATTTTACTTACAAAAAAAGCGTGCTCAATGGTATTTTGTATCTGATACTGGGAAATCCAAGCAGATGAATATTTCTAATGAACGCATCTCCTCAAGCAATGCCACAATACACTATTCTAAAAAAGATCTGGCGCGATTAAAAAAGAAACGCATCATGATTAGCACTCATTTAAAAAGTACACCTTGGATAGCCATTATGATATCAGACTGTCCTGAAAATGAGACACAATGCGATTTTATGACCTTATCCGAAACTGGGGATACGATATTATGGGCAGATGGATCACCTGATTCATTAATTCAGATGCAAGCAGACACACCGATCTTAATTCCATTTCAGAAAAAGTTTACATTAGCTAAAAAATTGATTACTGCGTTAACGGTGTTACAACAATCAGATGATTATGAATCCCTTAAGACACAACTAAAGCGCTTATCAAAAATAACAAGCTATCCTATTTTCCGCAATAATCAGTATTTTATAGCTGATAAAAAAGGAAACTATTGTCAAGTAGAGACTCACAAATATCAACGATGTAGCCAAACATTCAAAAATCTGAATACTCAAAAAATCGTCTCTTGGAAACACACAACATCCGCTGTCTCTTATACACAAACAGTGATACATAGTGATAAATATACCGCAGAATATTTTTTTCAGGTTAATGATGATTCTCGTTTTGAAAATACTACCCTACGTGCTGCAACCCTTAATCTTTCACGTTTAAAACAACGAATATTTCATTCAAGCGGATATAAAAATATTGCATGGATAAATCCTCAAGGTCAATATCAGAAGATGAAGAGAGCAGGCAGAAATACAAATATCAATATGGCAGTATGGATAGATAAAGACGACGTTACTTTGATGACACGTCCTGATCATAAGGGGAAGATAATTCATAAGCGCTTGCAGATGCGCCAAAGATTTTATGTGCTTAATAACAATTATCTCATTGAATATGATGATAAAAAATGGAGTTTATTGGCTCATTATCATCAAAAGGGTCCCCAAAATAATACATTGGTGGGATGGGTAGCACATGAGGATTTGCTATTACACAATACACCCGTCATATCAGATACTACTGGTTTTCGGCGGAAACTTTTGTTCCGAGAAGGAGATGTCACAAGGAATTCGCAAGCTAATGAGGTTACGATTTATCATAATTCTAAATTAACAGGGACTTCTGAAAAGTTCTCTGTTAAAAGCGTTTATTATGTGTATAAGTATTATCCTGAAACAGAAATTCTGGAGAATGCTAACCGCCTATTCATTAGCCCAACGAGATATTTACATCCAAATAAAAATAAAGAAGAGTTGATTGCAGGGTGGATTGATCGAGACAAAGTTACTTTTTGGGATACACGCTCTGGAATTGAACTGAAACAAAGGCGAAAGTATAAGTTAAAACTAGAGAATGGAGACATTTTACGCTTTTCATTAAAATATCCTTTTCAACATGATGAACTACGATTTCCTATTTTGAAATCCTATGAAAATAGTTATAAAATTGCAATTTTTGGTAAACGCATCCATATAGCAAACAATCAGTCTTATCAACACTATTGGGAAGGGACTATCAGTAAAAAAGGCACTAAAGAACGATTATTAATGGCTAGATCGGATTTAGAGGAACTACTGCCCCATTTGATCGCTATGCTCAGACTGTCAGATGATGTTGAGGAACGAGAAAAGGTATGGAATGAATTTCTGACAGTGCTTACAAGGGATTCATCTTGTGAAGAGATAGATACAGGTAAGGCACTTACCGCAACAGAGTGTAACAAAAGGAGTCGTGGTATTCCCATACATGCGGGATTTATGGAATATACACGAGAAGAATTTGTTGGTTTAGGTCCTAATGACATGAATCAAGTCATATGTGAAGCAAGGGTTCTTCGTAGCATAATTCGAGGGATCGATGCAGAGAAAAAAGTGGTGAGTACTGAGTGGAGAGATAAAGAAAATTGTGAGTTTGAATTGGAAACAACACGGGATATCAATGGAGATGGTAAAGTAGTTGCAAAAGGAAAAGGGACCACACGGTATCCTGAAGATTCGTACTTTTATTCAGATGTAGGGGCGACTACAGAGGTGATGTGGTTGCCAGCTGATGCATTGCGTGTGGATTATTGATAAATATTATCATAAAGCTTAACCGCCCACTTGCCCACATGAACAGGGATGTTGTGTTAATTAGGTAGGGAAAAGGCACAGTCGTAGGCACATTCGCGGTGCGGGTGTTATTCATAATTTAAAGGTCATTCAAATGATAAAAAATAATCTATTATTCACAGTAAGTTTGATCGCATGGATACAGTTATCCTGTACGCCTGCTCATAATATTAATACGAAACCTGATTCGCAGGGATTTAATCATTCCCCA
>DAOVTJ010000031.1 GCA_030633165.1 Thiomargarita sp.
AGATAATGGGGCACTTAATATCATTAAGAATAGCCCGCAACTTATTTTTATCGGTGAATAACAGCGTGGCACGTTTATAAGTGGCAAAACGTCGTGCAAATCCAATGGTCAGAATATTGGGATTATTGGGATCAATATATTTCAATAAACGCTCTAAATGCGTTTCACTGATTTGATGGGGCAAATGTTGGGCTGTTAAAGCTTCACGTATAACAACCAACAGTCGTGATTTAATGGTTTGTTTGACATTCCAAAACACTTTGTCAGGAATATTGTGTATGCGTTGCCAAAATTTAGTATCACATTTATGTAGACGCCATTTGACACCTAATAGTTCATCAAATAAGTCATGCCATTCCCGTGCTAATATAGATGAAATATGTACACCGTTAGTCACATGGCGCATTGGATTTTCAGAAGGAGTGATGTCAGGCCAAAATTTTTGACATATTTCCATTTCAGAAGAAATCTGACCATGAAGACGACTTACCCCATTCATGTGTTGGGCACCAGTCATCGCTAACAGTGTCATATTAAAATCTGAATTGTCATTCGGCCAACATCCCAAGGCTAGAAAAGATTCTTTGGACAATTTCAAATCATGATAAGCATAAGCCCCAAGATAATTCATCATCTGTTCTTGTGAAAAATGATCATGTCCAGCAGGTACAGGAGTATGAGTGGTAAATACTGTATTAGCGCCAATAATTTCTACTGCTGTTTCAAATGATTGGCCTTCAACTATCAATTCACGCAATCTTTCAAGTATCAGAAAAGCAGCATGACCTTCATTCATGTGCCAGATCGTTGGGGCTAATCCCAATTTTCTGAGCAATCGTACCCCGCCTATACCCAATATAATTTCTTGTTTAATCCGATTCTCTTGACCACCGCCATAAAGTTTGTGCGTAATCTCGCGATCTTGCTCATTATTTTGGGGAACATTAGTATCAAGTAAATATAAAGTAATATGCCCAACTTGTGTTTTCCAAGCTTTGGCAAATACCTGTGTTTCTGCAATCTTAACTTCAATATAAACTTCATTTCCCGATTCATCCTTGACGGGATTTATGGGTAAATGTTCTGGATCATTCACACTATATGTGGCAATTTGCTTACCATCAGCATCAATAATTTGGGTAAAATAGCCTTGATGGTAAAATAAACCAATGCTTACAAAAGGCAAACGCATATCACTAGCAGTTTTGCAATGGTCGCCTGCTAAAATACCTAATCCACCAGAATAAATGGGAAAACTTTCATGAAAACCATATTCGGCGCAAAAATAGGCAATGAGATCATCTTTAGAGAGGTGTTTACCATTTTCTCTGGGGTCTTTTGCTTGATAATAGGCATCATAATGCAATAAGACTTGATGATATGCGTTGAGAAATAAGGGATCGTTAGCTGCTTTTTCTAAATGAGCTTGATCAATATTGCGTAGAAATAATTTTGGGTTGTGTCTAACTCGTATCCATAATTTATGATTTAGTCGTTCAAACAACAGACGGGCTTCAACATTCCAACTATACCATAAATTATTTGCTAGATCTTCAAGACGTTTTAATGCTTGTGGCAATATAGGGGTAACTTCTAAATTGAATTCTTGTACAGACATGTTTCTATTTCTCTCTTATTTTTCCGTCATAGGGACGCTAGTGCGTCCCTAAAAGCATATATTATAAACTATAATACATATCAAATTCTACAGGATGAGTCGTCATACGCAAACGCGTGACTTCTTCCATTTTTAACTCAATGTATGCATCAATTAGATCATTTGTGAATACACCACCTGCCACTAAGAATTGACGATCTTGATCAAGAGCTTCTAAAGCCTGATCAAAAGAAAAACAAACTGTTGGAATATTTTTCTCTACTTCTGGGGGTAAATCGTACAAATTTTTATCCATGGCTTCGCCTGGATCAATCTTATTTTGAATACCATCTAATCCTGCCATGAGCATAGCAGAAAAGGCAAAATATGGGTTGGCAGTAGAATCTGAGAAACGTATTTCAATACGGCTTCCTTTGGGATTGGTCACGTAAGGAATACGTATAGCAGCAGAGCGGTTACGCGCTGAGTAAGCTAACAATGTAGGTGCTTCAAAACCAGGAACAAGACGTTTATAACTGTTTGTTGTCGCATTGCTAAAAGCATTGAGTGCGCGCGCATGTTTCAGAATGCCACCGATATAATATAAAGCTGTTTCTGAAATATTGACGTATTTGTCACCTGCAAAAATATTTTTACCATCTTTGCTCAATGATTGATGAACATGCATACCATTGCCGTTATCACCTACAAGAGGTTTAGGCATAAAAGTCGCAGATTTTCCATAACCATAAGCGACATTCATTACAACATATTTAAGTAATTGCACTTCATCAGCCTTTTTAACCAAGGTGTTGAAGTAAGCACCAATTTCAGCTTGTCCCGCGGTGGCAACTTCATGATGATGAACTTCTGTTTTTAAGCCCATTTCTGCCATAGTCAAACACATGGCTGAACGGATATCATGTTGTGAATCAACTGGGGGAACTGGAAAATAACCGCCTTTCAAGGAAGGACGATGCCCAAGGTTACCATCTTCATAGACTTTTTCTGAATTCCAACCCGCTTCTTGAGAGTCAATTTTGTAGAATGAACCATGGATGTTTGATCCCCAACGCACATCATCAAAAATGAAAAATTCATTTTCAGGTCCAAAATAAGCGGTATCGGCAATGCCAGTCGATTTCAGATAATTTTCTGCTCGTTTTGCTAATGAACGTGGATCGCGATCATAGCCTTGCATGGTTGTAGGTTCAATAACATCACAACGCAAATTTAAAGTCATATCATCAGTAAAAGGATCAATCACAGCCGTATCTGTTTCTGGCATTAAGATCATGTCAGATTCATTAATGCCTTTCCATCCTGCAATTGAAGAGCCATCAAACATTTTACCTTCATCAAAAAAATCTTCATCAACCATATCGGCTAATACAGTCAGGTGCTGCTCTTTGCCCCTGGTATCTGTAAAACGAAGATCAACAAATTTGACCTCTTGATCCTTGATCATCTTTAACACATTTTCACTAGACATTATATCTACCTTCTCAGTTGTTATGATAGCCCTACATGAGTATCATACACAAACATTATGCATAAATCATGCTAATTTTAGTACATTTTAAGAAATACTTTTAAAATCAATATGTTATAAAGTACCCTGTGAATATAAATTTTGTTGTGTTTTTGACATAATGATTTTTATTTTGTCGTAAATACGACAAAATTGGGATAAAGAGTCAATTAATTACCCGCATCATTGCCAAATCATACATCTGTAACAACTTCTCATCCTCATATAACACGGTTTCAGGGATTTTAGCTGCCATATCAATAATAGTTTGATAATCCTGATTCGCCCACGCTTTTTTAAAACCCGCTCGCATGACTTCTAAACGAAATCCTTTTAAACGTTTTCTTTGGCGATATTGTTTAAATTCACGTAACAGATGATTTTCTCTTATTTTTTCTAAATCCAATGCCTTATTCGGATCAGGTACATACCACCGTTCAATTCCACATTGTTGTAAGACAGAATCATCTTTTTCAAGATTATGACACTTTTTAAAGTGATGGGATAAATAGGTATGAATTTGACTGGGCACCGCATCAATTCCATTATATTTTAAAAAGTTGAATTCTAGCAATGTATCCAATTCTTGCATAATTTCATATTTTTTCCATCCTGCCCCGATGAGTTTTGTAAATTTTGGATGTATTTCTTGACGTGTTGAGGGGCTTTTTTTCAAAAATTGGTGTAGCCAATCAATTGCACTGCGTTCATCTGATACAAATAAAGCCATTTGTGGTAAAAATTTTGCCGTATTACGCTTTTGTTGATACACTTCAAACTGTTCGGGTAAAAAAATCATACCATCTCTTTCTTGAAAATGTAATTTTAAACCCGCTTGAAATTGTTGGCTAGACAAGGGAACAGGATAGCCATGACTAATGAAATACGCCACTGTGCGATCATATAAGATTCGTGGATCTCTTTCGGCAATAAATTCAAGCTTGCTTCCTTTGCTTTTAATATTTGGCAAATATTTTAAATGGTGAAGCACAAATTCCCATACACCAGCATCACCGCTAACCGCCTTTTTAAAGATGCTCTCCCCATTAGGTTTATAAGCAGAGATGATTAAATCTTGTTTAACTGCAGTGGTGGTGGTAACAGCTTTAAAACTACCCTGTTTTTTATCCAAAGCAGAAACATTCGCAATAACAAATCCTGCTTCAATTAAGGTTGTTTGAAGCGTATTCCACACACGAGCTTGAGTATTAGAAAATTCTACTGTCATCCAATGACCAGGTTTAAGAATACGAAAGGCTTCTATAAAACACTCTACCATTAAGATGCGATAATCACTTAATTTTTTGCCTTGTGTTTTATTAACAATAGCTTCTGGTTCAATATTGGTAAACACTTGAACCCATGCTTCCCATAAAAAATTAAGCTCTGAATACATCAGATTTGAACCAAAAGGGGGATCAAGAAAGAGATAATCTTGAGAATTGGATGGGATATCCTTTAAAGCCCCGAAATTTTGTGAAGTGGTGCAAACATGATAACCCGACATAAAAACGCTTCTTTTAATGGAACGTATTTTACCCGTAATTGCATCTATAATTTGTCTTTCAGCATTCAAACTGGGAATATAAAGCGTGCCTGAGAGAGCACCAAATGAGTATAATCCACCTTTAGTCAACAATCTTTGGACATTGACTTTAACCATTTTTGTTGAATATGACATACTCCCTCTCAATATGGATTGAAAGAGATGATAAAACTGTGTTTTTGAGGCTTTTTCTCGTACTGCGGCTAATATCCACAAATTTCTTTTGCTATAAAAATGATGAACATGGGTGATCCCTAGACGTAAAGGTTCACGTGTTTTATCGCCTTTTGGTAAAGCATCTGTTGGAAACCAATAAGGAATATCACTATTTTCTATTTTTTCCAATAAAGCTAAGTCAAATTCATCAGGTGTTTTTTGAAAACGTGTTTTACCTATTGAATAATTAATCAGTACAGGGACTTGTTTTGTTTGTTTTATTGTTTCACCTATTGCTTTATCAAATCGTGTACTCCATGCCCTTTCCAGTTTACGCTTTGTCAACATTGCATCACAATGAGAACAAGGAAATTTCTTATTAACTTTAGTATTTTCTACAGCGGCTTGCCAAAAAACAACTTCTTCAGCACATTCTGGACAGATAAAGACATCAGACCATATTGTATAATTAATACGCCCTAAAGTGATTGACATGGGGCAATCCATTTCACCTAAAACGACCTTTTTAATCTCTTGAACATTGCTCTCTTTAGTGGCATCATGCAAGGTTTGATACAGCCAGCCATATTCCACCTCAATATCTTGCACAATCTTTAACGCTTCTTGCTCAAAGGCGGTGATATCAACGGGTATATTATAGTTATAAGCGATAAAGGTTGCTGCAGGCGATAAATCATTCAAAATTGCTCGCCGTACTCCCAATTTAGAAAATGGCTTAAAAATGATATTTCCATTTTCATCTTCTTCAGGCGCCTCAATTGTGCCATCAGGTAAGATTTGATACCCTAATGCTGAAATGGCTTGCTTATCCCCACACATTTGTGCCGCTACGCCTGTCATACCTGTGCCACAAAACCCATCAAATACGACATCACCTGGTTCAGTATAGTGTAAAATATAGCGCATAATCGCCTTATGCGGTACTTTAGTATGGTAAGAATGTGCGTTATAAATGGGATTATTTTTTCCCTCACTCACATCTGCAGCAAAGGGTTCACGGTGATAAGTATTTTGTGTATTTTCCCATTCTGTCATAAAAGCGGATAACCAAGGATTTGGACAAGCAGTATAATAGGGGGGATCAGATAGGGCTATCACTGCTTCATCTGTGGCTTTTGGAAATCCTGAAATATTTTTAAACTCAGGATTTTGGAGATTTTCTCGAAGTCGCTCTCTAAAATATTCTCGACGGGCTTCATCATTTTCAAATGTTAAGCCTAAACATTTGACAGGTTGAAGGTTAGCTTTTAATAAGTTGTTTATTGACATGAAAACTCTTGTGTTATTTATTCAAATAAAACAACATTTTAGTTAATTTTAGTTGAACTGTCAATGATGACTTGATTGTCATCCTCAAACTTTGATATACTACCATCATCCTTCATTAATCAAAGGAAAAAAACATGTTTAACTGGTTTAAGAAAAAAGTGCAACAGCTGAGAGCTGTTCCTTTAAATACCTCCACAGAAAAAAAAATTGAGAAACCGAAAAAAATCGGTTACAATCCCGATCTAATTGCCACACTAAAAACGGATCACAAGAATTTATTGTCAATTTATACCGAAATATTGACTGCTGCAGAAAAACAGAAATTTACCTTGGTGACGAAAAAACTTGTAAAATTCAGCAAAACTCTGAAAAATCATCTTTGGAAAGAACATGTCGATTTTTACGTCTACTTGGAAAACATCCTACCAAAAGAGCAGGAAGCTTTTAAACATATGCACAAGAAACGTTTAGAAATGGATAAAATATTCAATAATGTTGTCGGATTTTTACATACCTGGCAACATGATAGCCTAACTACAGAAAATGCGCCTCAATTTATCCAAGAATTGACAGATATAGGCAAAATACTCGTCGCGAGAATTGCAATGGAAGAGAATGATTTATACTCCTTATATCAAGAAAGATAAATTGATTGTATCCATACCTTTTGTGTCCCGCGACTGTAATCCAAAAAATGTGGATTATTCCCACTGCGCCAAATCCGCTTGACTCATATCTTGCACCACTTAAATGAGTATGATTTTTCGACAGGTTCGTTGAGCTATGGCTTGAAATCTCTCTATTTCAAGTAATACTCGATGACCAAGTTTTTTAACTTGACAAATAGTATAAAATATGCTTATATAAGTATATGTATTTTTAATATAAAAGACGAATACTTCGGACAGTTTTTGAACATATGAATCCAGTGTTTTTAAGTATTTATTGATTACTATTAATTTCAACTTAGCTTTCTGGCTAACTTATATTTAATAGGATAGTTCAAAATCAAAGGCTTATGTCACTTGACTTTGTGTTATCAAAAACTGTCAGAACCATTGTTTAAATAGAGTTTCTGGAATCATCTTTATAATCATCATCACATAGCGCCACATCCATTTTGTATATATCACATTTTTGCCTTTCTGCTGCGCTTTATAAATATCTCGTGCCACATCCTCAGGCTCAGCAGTCAGTTTCGCAGGCAAATCCATGCCTTTAGTCATTTGTGTATTGACAAAGCCAGGTTTCACAGTCAATACTTGCACATTTGCATCATGTAATCTATTTCTTAGTCCAGAAAGATAAGCACTAAATGCCGCTTTAGCACTCCCATAGATATAATTACTTTTTCGACCCCGATCACCGGCAACAGAACTAATCCCAATAATAAAACCACTTTTTTGTTGTTCGTAATCATTTGCGATGATATTTAGGATACTTAGACACCCAACATAGTTAGTTTCGATGATTTTTTGCGCTTTTTCAAAATCATTTTGGGCTTTTTCTTGAATACCAAGAGAACCAATAGCACTAATTACCCCAATAGGTTTTGGATCAAGAGAATCATAAAATGCTTGATGACTCTTAAAATCTAATGCATCAAATATCACTCGCTTTGCCTCTTTTTCATAACGTATATTAATATCCTGACTCAAGGGAAGTAATTCTTCAATATTACGTGCTGCTAGATAAATATCATAGCCATTTTTTGCATATTCTCTCGCGACAGCTTTAGCAATATCGCTTTTGGCGCCTAATATTAAGAGATAACTCATATTCCTACCCTTTTAGATTGTAGTGATTGTAATGTGTCATTGAGTTGATGTGCTTTTCTAAATGCCCTAAATGTTTCTATTTGTGGATAGCCTTGTTCAAAGATTTTTCTTGGAATACGACAATCTTTAGCTAAATAAAAGCGTCCACCATATTCAAGTACTATCTGATCCAATTCATCAAAAAAATTAAAAATATTTGGCTCTATTTTAAAATCTAGTGCTAATGTATAGCCCTCTGTCGGGAAAGAAAGGTAGTTGTTGTTACCTTTGCCAAAAAGTTTAAGTACAGCAAGAAAGGAACCCTTACCCGTAGATGCAATTTTACCAAGAATTTTTTGTAATCCCTCATAACTTTTTTCTTTTGGCAATACAAACTGGTATTGTGTTAAACCATTTTTACCATAAATACGATTCCAATGTCTTATAGCATCAAGTGGATAAAAGAAGCTATCAAGACTAATTTTTTTTTGAGTGATATCTGTACTATAATAAAGCATATTAAAAAGCTTGACACTGAATTGATTAAGTGTCCAAGATGGAAAATTAAAGGGAATGGAAAATTTTGTTTCATTTTTATAAGTTAAATGACCATCATCTGCATGCTCTCCCACCATCAACAGACATTTTCCAATATTCTCTCCTTTACTCATACAATCAATCCAAGCTACAGAATAGGTATAATTCTTATATTTTTCAAAGGCTTCAAATGTTTCTTTAAGATTTCTAGTTTTGATGGTAATTTGGTTAATAGAAGATGATTTTATAGGTTGTAATTTAATCTTGGTATCAAGAATTATACCTGTTAAGCCCATTCCCCCACAAGTGGCTTTAAAAAAATCTTGATTATTTTTGTGTGAGCACGTTACAATCTTTCCATTTGGTAGGCATAATCTAAAAGACACAACTGTATTGCTAAATGAACCAGCAATATGGTGATTTTTCCCATGGACATCAGAAGCGATTGCCCCACCAACGGTGATAAATTTTGTGCCAGGTGTGACCGATAAAAACCACCCTTTTGGCACAAATATTTCAAGAATTTCGCTCAGTAATACACCAGATTCACAATGTAGTACACCGTTTTCTTTATTAAAGGACAAAAAACAATTATGTTTAATGGTATGAATAATATTTGTGTTTAATGCACTATCACCATAGCTTCTGCCATTACCATGAGGAATTGACGGCAATGGCAAAATATTGAATAGATCATCTGTATAATCAAATACTGTATTTTTTATGATGGGGTAATTTCCCCAACTATTTAGATTCATTGATGTTCTCACTTAAAGATTAGAACTATCCCAAAGAAAGAAACTAACCATAGAAAAATTGTTATTTGCAAAAAACGGTCTTTGAGAAGAATTTTGGTCGGATTACCGCTTGCTAATTCAACAAAAGTAATTTGCATATAACGCATAATACCAAGGATAACAAAAAATGTTGTCAAGTAGAGATAAGGAGTATCTAAACGGTTAATAACCTCTTCTGATACGCTATAAAGTATATAACTAACAATAATAACAGCCGACATTAAACCCATTGCTGCATTGACAAATTCCAGATTATAGCCATCAATATTTTTACGAGTCGCTTTACCCTTAGCGGCAAGTACAACATCATCACGTCGTTTAGCAAGTGCTAAAAATAGTGCTAACAAGAATGTCATAATAATTAACCACATAGAAAGTGGAATCCCTGTGACAAAAGCACCCGCAAAAAGACGTAAGACAAATCCAGTAGCAACAATAAATATATCTACAATACTGATATGTTTCAGTTTAAGTGAGTAGGCGATATTCAGTAAGAAATAGAAAAACAAAATACCTGCCATCTGGATATTGATAAATAAAGCTGGCATAAGCGAACTAATAGCCAGAATGATTATCATTATAATCCCCTGTTTTTTTGTGATAGTTCCTGCTGCTAAGGGGCGAAATTGTTTGCGAGGGTGTTTTTTATCCTCCTCAATATCCATTAAATCATTAAAAATATAGATACTACTCGCTATTAATGAAAATAAAATAAAGGCGATAATTGCATTGATACTTGCTTCTATTGTGTACTGCAAAGAAAATAATAGTGGCGCAAACACAAAGACATTCTTTATGTATTGGTGAATTCTAAGTAATATAAAAAGCTCTTTTATTACCATGATTTAATTAAATCTATAGATGAGATAGACTTCATCAGGTACTTTTCCAAAAGAAAAGGGTAAAATTCCCCACTGATGGGAATAATATCCAGCCCCAAGTTTAGAATTTAGTGTTGCTCCCCAACGACTGACAGGTATAAATAAAGTATCAATTAAATGGGTATGATTTTCAAAATAAGTGATATTACTATCAGTTGTGGAGAAAACCATTAAATCCCTACTATTGACTGGAGAATGTTTTATATCTAATTTTTGAATACCCTCTTTTTCCATATAATACTGAAATCCCCAACTCCCTTGAAACCATAAAGTTTCTTCAGAATTCTCGTATTTTTTAGCCAGTTGCAAAGCAGCACTACGAGTATTATTAGCCCAATCATAATCCATAAGTAGTACAAATAAAGCAAGAATAGCGGCGGGTATTAAAGGAATAGTTAATTGCCATGTTTTGATTGAATTAACAGATAAATTACGTACAATTAAAATACCAATAGCAGGCAACATAGGAAGAAGAGTGCGCGCATTAACTGTCCAATTCAATACACTGACAAAGACAAAAACACCTATAATCCATAAAGCAAGTAATAAAGCCGATGGATTCCTATGTTTCCATAAATCTAAACAAGTTAATGCGATAATTTGTAACCCTGTTATTGTGAATAACAATAATTGCACAATAAAACTTAAATCAATTGTGTTTGTTGAACTAAATACACCGATATAAAAAACCATCACTAACATTAATAAACTTATAATTAATATTATTTTTTTTAGAATAGTAGCTGACCATAAAAAAGGGGTATAAAACAATACAGAAGCATAACACCCCCCCAAAAATATTAATCCAATAAAAGTATGACTAAAGGATTGTAGCCCATAAGGACTGTTTGAAGCATACGATTGAGCCCACAAGATTAATCCATGTCCATAAAGTACATACGTTAAATACTCATATCCGACTAACAAAACACAAGGCAACAATAAAAATAGAAGTTTTCGATTAGGTTTACGAAAAACAGCCCAAGTGTAAACAAATAATAAAGGAATAAGCGATGCGCCAAAGTATTTGGTTAAAGCAGCTAATGCAATCAATATGCTAGAGAGTAAGAGTAGTCCATTCTTATCATATTTGAGTCCATATACCCAAGAAACAACTGCCCAAACATATAAAGCGACCATCATCGTATCTGACATCACTGTGCTACTCGAAACTAAAAAAACAGGTGTTAAAATACTAATCAGTGTCGCTAAAACTGGAAATGAGCAAAATTCTTTGGCTAAAAAATAAGTTCCTAAACTAAGTGCGATAGCGGGTAATAAAAAAGCCAAATGGAGTGCTATTTCACTCCAACCAAATAAAAAAGCCACAAATGCGATATAATAAGAAACACCTGGGGGGTTCTGATTAGTCATGAACATGGCGTTGGCGGTGTTATACCAATTCACACTAAAATCATAAAAATTAAAAGGATCACTTTGGATATGTTGGGCAGCCCAAATAAATAAGGGTGCATCCATATTAAACGCTTTATCAGCAAACGGAATGAGACAAAGAGCAGGAATTATAATAACAAGTATAATCGACCAAGCTATTTGATTTTTATGAAAAAATGAGGTATCAATAGGCATGTCTCTCTCACATTTGAGTATTAAAAGGATAAGAATCTGGTAATCCAAGAAAAATAGATTAAGATAATGAACAAAGGCTTCAACCGCTTCGTTTTGAATATTCGGTAGTGCAGCAATGTGGATGATGAGTTTATGTCGGATGCACCAAAGAGGTTCAAAGGTGTAGCCTACACTAGCTCATTGATTTTTCTATCATCCACATTGTACCACTACCTAAATTTCATTTAAACTTGATCCCAGAACCTCTCTCCATGTTTGATATTTTCCGATTATAAATCAGGTCCAATTGTAATATGCAAACGTAGTGGCTGGTCAGGTTCGCTCAAAGCTGCAGCCACATCGAGGCGTATTAAACCTACTGGTGAAAGCCAACGAATACCCACACCTGCTCCCTGTTTTAGAGGTTGAGATAAACCATTTAAGGCATTACCTATGTCCCAAAATGCTGCTAAACTCCATTTTTCTAAACCCCAAATTTTATGCTCATATTCAATACTACCCACTAAGAGGTTTTTGCCACCGATCACTTGATTTTCCGCATTTATTGGTCCCAATGATTGATAATCATAACCTCGTACACTGCGATCACCACCAGCAAAAAATCGTATAGAAGGGGGTAAATCTTGAAAATTACCATTTAATAACGAAATATCACTATAACCTATATCACCCCGTGTAATCAGGCGTCCTCTTTTTAACAGAGGCAAAATCAAAGTGCTATTGATATGTGTTTGCCAAAAAGATGTGTTTGAAACAATTTGACTTAATGCACCGCGTAATTCTAATTGTATCTTATATCCCCGACGGGTATAAATGCGATCATCAGCTTTCATGTAAATCCAACTAATATGAGGCATTAATAATCTCGAATGCCCTATATCGCTACCCACAGCATATCTATCATCACGGTATTCTAATCCAACAACTTCACTGATTTTACTCCCTAAAAAACGGCGCGGTTGATGTTTACGGACACCCAGTAAGAAGAGTTTACTGTCACTTGTCTCAGGGCTTTCATCCTTGTAACCTAGATTGAAGCTTAGAAATTCACCTCGTTGTTTCCCTCTTGGAATAGTATATTCTACAATCGCACTGTGACGTATTTCTGATACTTCAGTTTTAGCAGACAAACTATGTCCATAACGATTAACATATCGACGTTCATATCCTAAGCTACCTCGTACACCTGTATCTGTACCATACCCTATACCAGTAGTCCATTTATTCGGTTTTCGTGGGTGTAAAGTGACATTTATTGGTAAATATACATTGCCAGAAGATGAAGAACGTGGCATATCAATTTCTGCATTGTCAAAATAGTCGGCGTTAAGTAAAGCGTTTTTAAAGGATAACAAGGCATATTCTGTATAAAAATCTCCAGATTTGAAGTTTAAAAAACGTCTCAAAAATGATTCTTCAAAAAAATCTTGTTTAAATATTACTTCACCAAAGCGATAGCGTTTTCCACTGTTAAAATATAAACGAATAGTCGCCTTATAGTCCTGTTCATCAATTTCGATTTCATGTTTGCTAAACTTTGCATTAAAATAGCCGCGTTCTTCAGCCAGGTTACGTAATACAGTCTTAGCCCTTTCATAATTAGGGTGATTGAGTGTATCCCCCTTTTTCACTGGAAAATCATCTAGCAGATTATTAAAGAAATCATCAGTTTTAGCCTCTCCAGTAATCTGGATATCCAAATCTATCTTGAGTGATTCCCCTAAAGTAACAATATATTTTGCTGTACACTCGATTTCTTCAATCTTTGGACGGCTCAAGCTAGATGTGACAGTCGCCCGATAATAACCAAAGGGAAGCAAAGCCTTTTTAATTTCAGCAGGCGCTTGTTTATGTAAGCGTCGAATACGACTTTTTGATAAACGCGGATGATCTTTTTGTTGTTCAAGGCTTAGATAAGCCCGTACATTCTTATGTAAGTCTATAATATGGTTGTATGGTAAACCTGAAGGTGTTTTTTGTTCCTCAAAATTTAGATAAGCTTGCACATTTTCAAGTAATTCATTTTTTACACCTTCAATTTCTATCTCAATTTGTACAGATTGTACAGATTGAGAGAGTAAGATGAAAACTATAAATAATAGTTTTTTAAACATTTTCAATTTCCCGAACTTTTAAAATGTGTCGTTTATTGATAATGTGATGATTGTTTAGATTATCTGACAACACAAGAAATTCTTTATCAGGGTTATTTAAAGTATCTGAAAGTCGAGCGGTTCGTCCAATAATTTCTACTGTCCCTTTGAGTATAGTGCCTTCTATCAGATGTATTTCAACACAAGCTTTTCGCTGATTTACCATTTTTGGAAGTTTGTCATGACTCATTCTTTTCTCCAATAAGGGCTAAAGCGCGTTTGAGACGTTCTACTGTGCGCGTTTGACCGATCAAATAAGTTGTGACATCAATTGGTGGGGAGACAGCGCCACCCGTGACTGCAACCCGCAATGGTTGTGCAATTTTGCCCAATTTAATGTCATATTGCTCAGCGACAGCATGAATCGTTGCATGAATGCCTTCTGCATTCCAATCACTCAATTGTGCCAATCGTTCACATAATTCAGTCAGTGGTGCATGAATCGCAGGTTTCAGGTGTTTTCGCACTGCCTTATTGTCAAATTCAACACTCTCCCCAAAAAAATAGTGGCTATTTTCTGCCAATTCCTTTAAGGTTTTAGCTCTTTCAGCTTGTACTTTAACAATTTCAGCCAAAGAAGGTCCTGACGGATCAGCTTGTAACTGTAAATGTGTAGCAATTTCTTCAGGTTTTCCCGTTTTGATATAATGTTGATTTAACCACAATAATTTGTCTGTATTAAAGGCTGCAGGAGAACTATGTATTGCTGTGAGATCAAATAAATCTATCATCTCTTGTCTGGAAAAAATTTCCTGATCACCGTGTGACCAACCTAAGCGTATCAAATAATTAAGCAAAGCATCTGGTAAATAACCTTCTTCTTTATAATTCATCACACTAACAGCACCATGACGCTTGGATAGGCGTTGCCCATCATCACCATTGATCATCGACAGATGGGCATATTGTGGTATTGGCGCACCTAAAGCTTGTAAAAGATTAATTTGACGGGGCGTATTATTTAAATGATCATCGCCACGAATAACATGGCTAATACGCATGTCCCAATCATCCACCACCACTGTCAAATTATAAGTCGGTGTCCCATCGGCACGTGCAATAATCAAATCATCAAGTTCACTATTATTAAATATGACATTGCCCTTGATTAAATCTTTGACCACAACTTGCCCTACTTTAGGATTTTTAAAGCGAATTACGCCTTTAACATCAGAAGATGTCGTTATTTTACGACATTTCTCATCATAACGGGGCTTTTGTTTAGCCGCTAGTTGCATCACACGTAATTTTTCTAAACGCTCCTTTGAGCAATAACAATAATAGGCTTTACCCTCTGCCAATAATTGTTCAATCACTTGATGATAACGATCAAAGCGTTGGGTTTGATAAAATGGTCCTTCATCTGATTGTAAACCGAGCCATGCCATACCTTCAAGAATGGCATTTACAGAGGCTTGTGTAGAACGTTCACGATCAGTATCTTCAATGCGTAAAATAAATTGTCCGCCATGTTTGCGGGCATACAACCATGAAAATAAAGCGGTGCGGACACCGCCAACATGTAAATATCCAGTAGGACTTGGGGCAAAACGAGTACGAATGGTCATATTATTATCAGTGAGATTTTTAATTTTAGCAAAAAAAAGTTTGACATAGCTGCGAGAATGTTTTAAAATTCTAACACCTTATCAAAGTAGGGCGATTAGCTCAGGGGTAGAGCACTGCTTTCACACGGCAGGGGTCACTGGTTCAAATCCAGTATCGCCCACCATATATCAAGCTAATTTTTTTTCAGGCGTAAAAATGAGTAATGAATACTAAAAAAATATTGGTGATTGATGATAATGACGCATTAAGAGAATTAACAACAATATCCCTCGATATCGCTGGTTATGTTATGTTCAGCGCTTCTAATGGTGAAGAGGGTAAAGAACAGTTGGAATATGTCACACCTGATCTCATAATTCTTGATATGGTAATGCCTGTCTTAGATGGAATGGGTTTTTTATATTGGCTGCGACAAACGGCTAAGTTAGATATACCAGTATTAGCATTGACAAGTCTACCCCAAGATAATATACAATCCCAAACCATGGAATTTGGCGCATCTGCTTTTCTTACAAAACCCATTGCTCCAGAAGATTTAATTGAACATGTTCATAAATTAATTGGGTAAAATCGCCCCCCCAAAGGAGGGAGATATTTTTTCTCTCAAAAAGACATATTTTCACCTTGAAACAGTTTTCCGACTTCCATTTCCG
>DAOVTJ010000107.1 GCA_030633165.1 Thiomargarita sp.
TTTAGCCCAAGAAATTGGTATAGACAAGGGAGAAACTCATCCTGATAAACGGGCTATCATTCGAGCAGAATTAGATGCGATCGTTGCTCAATTGTATGATTTGACTTATGATGAGTTTAAGTATATTTTGGGCACTTTTCCTATTGTTAAGGAAGAGGTTAAGAATAGGGCTTTGGCGGCGTTTGACAACTAAAAACACATTATGACAGAAGAAAATGAATTCACAGAGATTGAAGAAAATAATGATGATTCAGATGGCATTATCCCTGGAGAAATCGAAATTCCTTATAATCCAACAGAAATAGATATTGTCTCAGAACAAAACAGCTTAGCCACCATTCTTGATCTGATTGAGGATCAAGCTATAGATCTCAACACAGCATTTCAGAGAAATGGAAACTTATGGCATAAACAAACCATGAGCAGACTCATAGAATCTATTTTATTACGTTTGCCTTTACCCGCATTTTATTTTGATGCGACAGATCCTGACAAATGGCTAATTGTTGATGGGTTACAACGAATTTCGACATTTAAAGCATTTATCCTTGATCAAACACTTATTTTAAGAAACCTACAAATCTTAACTGATTTAAATGGTAAAAGTTACGAACAATTGGATAAATTCTTCAAAAGAAGGATGGCACGCTATCAACTGACAACCCACCTGATTAAACCTGGCACGCCTAAAAAAGTAAAATATGATATTTTTAGCCGAATTAATACAGGTGGATTAGTTTTAACACGTCAAGAAATACGCCATGCGCTTAATCAGGGAAAAACAACAGATTACCTAAAAGCACTTTCTGAAAATAAAAAATTCAAAAGCAAAGTAAATATTAATGATAAACGAATGCAAGCGCAAGAACTTGTTTTACGTTATCTGGCTTTTTCAATGATACACTATACAGAATACAAGCCACCTTTTAGCTCTTTTCTTGATACGGCTATAGAAAAATTACACCATTCACAAGAATTAGAACAGCTTGAACTAACATTATGGCGAGCGCTAGATATTTGTCAAGAATTGTTTGGAAAACATATTTTTAGTCAATCTGTTGCTATACGTAAACTCCCTAAACTAAACAGACCCCTTTTTGAAATTTGGACAGTGCTCATTGGAAAACTGACTAAAACAGAAATTGAACAATTACTCACAACAAAACAGGATTTAATTAAGGATTTCAAATCATCTTTGAGAAACAAAGCCTTTTCTCAATCAATTTCTGCCTCAACAGCGACAAAAACTGCTGTTCATATCAGGTTTAAAACAATTGAAGATTTAATTAATAAACATGCACGTCCATTATGATTAGCAATATATACCTACAGAATTTCAAAGCCTTTCCAGAAATAGAAATAGCACCGGCACGGTTAAATATATTTACTGGTATCAATGGCATGGGCAAATCCACCTTTTTACAATCTTTGCTATTACTGAGACAATCCTATCTACAAAACACTTTGTGTGATAAAGGATTATTACTCAATGGTGAATATCTTG
Organism: Thiomargarita sp.; assembly: GCA_030633165.1. Lineage (GTDB taxonomy): Bacteria > Pseudomonadota > Gammaproteobacteria > Beggiatoales > Beggiatoaceae > DAOVZS01. The sequence goes on from DAOVTJ010000107.1 coordinate 1,505, forward strand.
AAATTGGTAAAGGTAAAGATGCCTATTCTATGTATGCCACCGATGAAAATCTCATTATTTTTGAAATCGAATGGGATGAAGACATCAAATTAATTAGCGAATTTCTATACAAAGCAGATTTTGATCTACTGCCCAAAAAACGATTATCAGATGATAAACGAATTTTTCAACAAGCCTTATTTACCCATAGGTTTCAATATTTAAATGCGGAAAGAATCAGCCCAAAAACATTTTTTCCGACTTCTGCTTATCAGGTTGAACAAAATCATTCCTTGGGTATTCATGGCGAATTTACCATTCACTTCATCGCAAAAAAACAGCGTGAAATGATATGTATCAAAGAGTTAGCTCATCCAAAAGCAAGATCATTGGCTTTATTAACACAAATTGATGCTTGGATGGGAGAAATTAGTCCCTCTGTTCGAGTGACCTCATTTTTATATGATGAATTTGAAATTTCCAGATTATCTTATAAATTTGAAGTGGGTAATGAATTTACAGATGATATCAAACCTACGAATGTGGGATTTGGATTAACTTATGCCTTACCTATCGTCACAGCCGTTTTATCCGCTCATCCTGGAGATTTACTGATTATTGAAAATCCAGAATCACATTTACATCCACAAGGACAAGCCAGATTAGGCAAGATGTTTGCGTTGGCAGCCGAAAATGGTGTGCAACTCTTTATTGAAACACATAGTGATCATGTCTTAAATGGTATACGTGTGGCTGCGAAACAGAAAGATATTTCACCTGAAAATGTTGGTATTTTCTTTTTTGAACGTGATCCCGATGAACATCTGACTGAAATCATTCAACCTATTTTAGATGAAAATGGGCGACTTGATAAGAAGCCTAAAGGCTTTTTTGATGAATGGAGTAATCAATTGGATGAATTATTGAAATAAAATGCTATGGATATTATTTTTAATGAATTATCAATAAGATCTTTTATTACCCAGTCTCAAGCAAGAGAAAGCTTAGATACTTTTGTACGGACTTGTATTAAAATGCGCGAATTAGGCTTTGATACCATTCGCTTATCTGAAAAGCACAATCTTTACCACTTTGAGATCGCCCCTGGTTACCTGATATCACAATGGTTAAAAGATGCCGATGTCGATGATGATTTAAAAAATCGTTTTCGAGATATTATCTTTTATTCCCACTTAATCACTGATAATGAGCCGATTGCCAAAGAACAGTATAGCTTATCCGAGTTTAAAATAAAAGTTGATAATAAGATAAGATGTGCTGAAGGATTAGGCATTGCTTACTTATTGGAAACACTGTGTATTAGTTTTGCATCTCATAATTTATGGCAGTGTGAAGAGATAAAAAACATTGAATACTACTATCTCCAAGATAATGGTTCTGAAATCACAAAAAAGATTGCCGTTAAACATGCCTCAAAACAATCACATTTGGCTCATTATCAAATATTTTTTGAGAATAAAAAACAGGAAAGACTTCAACAAAGTCGAGATTTATGGGAAAAACGAACAATTTTTTTTCCAAATTTAACTTTATGCGGTGATGTAAAAAAACAATTGACAAAAGTAGGACTTCAGTCAAAATATTTTGATCAAATTATTGATAAGTTGAAACAACTTAACCAATATGCTCAAGAGTGGACGACAGGCTCTTATAACGTGTTAAAATTAAAAGACTATGGGCTAGATGTCACTGGAGAATCTATCTCTACACTTAGAAAACATAGCAAACATCGTCAATTTCGATTACCCAATAGAGAAAAAAAATTATTTGAAGAGCATATCAAAACCGGTGATTTGCGTTTTCATTTTTATCCCGATAATGATACTCACAAAATTTATGTCGGATATATTGGCAAACATCTTCCTATATAAATCTCTCTTTTACGCATCATTGATGCGTAAAACCTACCCAATTTTAGAACATGTACTATCCTGAATAACAAGTTCTTTAAGCGAAATCCCTTTCAATACTTGATCAACGGCTGCATCAATATCATCTATCAACTGCTCAAGTCGTTTTTCAGTGGGTAACATTTTTTCATTGAAATATTCTTCTTCTTCTGCCATGCGCACAAGGCTCAATATTTCTTTTATTGAAATTGTTTCTGGGGCACGGGCTGGCACATAAACCTGTGTTTCTTTCCCTGCCATAATGAGTAATCCATTTTCTTCAAGCACCATCAACACATTTTTCACAGTTTCTGTTGGCACACCTAAATACTGGGAAAGACGCTCCCTTGTCCAAGATTCTTCTCCCTTAAAATGGCTTTGAGTGATCACATACATAGAGAGCAAAGCCAGCCGTTCTCGCAAACGATTACTAATATGCAATTGTCGTGCACTGAGATATTCAGGATGTTGATGGTAAAAGGCTATACTTGATCCGACTAAAAGGATCAACCAAGCTAAATACAGCCATATCATAAACATGATTAGGATCGCAAAGCCTGAATAAATCGCTGCATATTGGGTGGAAGAGACGATAAAAGCCGCAAATCCCCAACCAATTGTTTGCCATAAGAATCCTGCTAACACGGCACCCAGTAAGGCAGAACGAAAACGTACTCGTGTATTAGGTACAAAAATATAAACAAATGTAAAAGCACCAATAATAAAAAAGTAAGGCACTAATGTTGCAGTTGATTCAACCAACATTCCCAATGGTTTAATAGCAACTAGCTTCTGGACAAAAGCCGTACTCATAAAGGATGCCGTCGATCCTATAGCAGAAAACAATAAAACGGGACCAATAAGAATAACACTAAGATAATCACTGAAACGCTGCGCGAAAGGACGCGGATGTTCTACATGCCATGTGTAATTGAAAACCGTTTCAATTTTATGAATAAGAGAGATCACCGTATAAATTAATAAACCCATTCCTAAAGAGCCCAATACACCTGCTTTCACATTTTCCACAAAACCAATAATTTGACTCGTAATTTCAACGCCCTTATCACCCATGGGTTCAAGAAAGTTTAACAATAAAGGTTCGATCTGGTTATGTACGCCAAATCCTTTGAGTACAGAAAAACTTACGGCTAACAAGGGAACAAGTGATAGTAAAGTGGTATACACCAAACTCATGGCTTGCAGGCTGAGTTGCCCTTGTGTTAAATCTCGAAAAACGGCGTAAATTGTGCGTAAAAAACGTGTTAATTTAGCCCGCCAAGTCGGTAAAGTATGCAAATCTACGTTCCATACCCACTGATTAATGAATTCTTGAACTTGTTTTAACATACTAATTGAGTAATTCACTTGCTTTTTTCTTATCCAAATGACGAGAAAATGCACTAATAATCAAAAAAACGTTTTCCAAATCAGTAATTCTATAACGGAGTATTTTCAATGCTCTTAATTTTTCTTTGGGAAATCTAAAAATATTAATAATCTGTGTAACTTGATCTGTGGTAAATGTATTGCGAAAAGAGGCGACTTCTATGAGATAAAGTTGTTCTCTGTGAAAAGTTTGTACGCTCAATTCATCTATTAAACTTGAAAAAGCTGCATCTTCTATCGGTGGGGGCATATCTATTCCCTCCGCTAATTCTGTAAATTTTAACTTATTTAGGGCAGGTTCTATATCTTCAGGATGTCCAAGTAATAGACTAGCTTCTCTTTTATCTTGAATAAAAGTAAATACATCCATAAACTGAAATGCATTTCCAACATCTGAAATTTGGGGTGTGAGCGTTTCCAAAGCTTGTAATTGATCTTTAGCAAATGGAAATGTATTAAGAATCTGCTTAACTTCTTTAGATGTAAAACTGTTTTTACCTGCAGCAGTCTGTACGAATACTTTTTTATCCCTAGGCGCAGTTTCTTGCTCAAGATTATCTAATAAATCTAGAAATTGTGACATTTTCATATTAACTAATCCCTATATTTGCTTTTTTATTCTCATAAAAATTGAAAATGGTCTCTATCACATCACGCGGCTTATCAACAATTGTTATTAAGTCTAAATCTTCAGCCTCAATTGTTTTATGTGCCACTAATGTCTCTTTAAACCAATTGATTAAGCCTTGCCAAAATGCACTATCTACCAAAATAATAGGCACTGGTTTATTCTTATGCGTTTGTACCAACGTAATGACTTCTCCCAATTCATCTAAAGTACCAAATCCACCAGGAAGTACCACATAAGCCGAGGCATATTTAATCAACATAACCTTACGCACAAAAAAATGTTTAAAATTTAATGAAATATCTTGATACTGATTACTTTTTTGTTCATTTGGCAAATTGATATTAAGACCAATGCTTTGTGACTTGCCCTCATAAGCGCCTTTATTAGCCGCTTCCATTGTACCTGGACCGCCCCCTGTGACTATTGAAAAACCTGCTTCAGATAATTCACGGGCAATTTGTTCAGATAAAATATAATAAGGATTATCTGGTGTAAAACGAGCAGAACCAAATATACTCACTGACGGTGTAATATTCGATAATTCTTCAAAACCTTCCACAAATTCCGCCATAATTTGGAAGACACGCCAAGTATCTTGCTGTAAGTCCTTCATAACATTTTTCTCCAACGTTCAACATCTTCAGGGCGATCAATATCCCACTGTATGGGTAATTCTTGCCAATCTAATTCTAAATTTTGTAAACGTGCCCGTGTTACTTTTAACACCTGCGACGTTCCCCAAGGCATGTTTGTAAATAATTCAGGTATAACTGTTTGCATGCCAATTAACACATACCCACCATCTTCCGCGGGTGCTAAGACTATTCCTTGTTGCAAAGCAATAAATGCATCTTGAATATTTTGCGTATTGAGACTGGGGCAATCGCTGCCTATCAACACCGCTGAAGATTCACTACCTAAAGCATAAGCCATGCGTTGCCCTAAATCATTTCCTTGTTGACGGTGCAAACTTACACCAAATTTTGTGTAACAAGCGTGAAAAAAGGGATGTTCAGAAGTGCACCATAATTGTATTGTAAATAACGGACTAAATTTTTGCAGACAATGAGTGACTAATTGTGTATGCAAATCAGTTGCACCCTTTTCACCTAATGTAGGAATTAAACGTGTTTTAACTGTACCAGGTATCGGTGCTTTAGCAAATATTTGTAATATATTTTTTGGCATATTTTTGAACCTATCCCACTACTCCTAACTCATTGAATTCCGAAAAAAAAGGTGGTTTTCATGCCCACCATTTCCCACTAATAGTGGGATAGGTTCATACATTGCAGCACTACCAATTAAGGCGTAAACACTCTTTCATAAGTATGTATAGTGTCGCCATCTTGAACTTTTAAGAGGATTGTTCGCTCTCCTGAAGCAAATGGCGAACTATAGGAAACACTATATTGCGTCGTCAAACTGCGAGCCAACGCTCCTAATATAGTGGCAAAGAAGTCTGGACTGATAGTTTCTACGAAACGTCCACCTGTCTCTTGTGCCAAGCGAGTCAAACCCGCTACATCCAAATCACTAGGATCACTTTCATCAGCTAAACCGACGATGAAAACTGGCGTATTGTTAGTTTTGGAGACGGCAATGACATTATCCAAACTATTATCGGAGCGATTGTCTTCACCATCGGTAATCACCAAGATCGCATTCTGATTTCTCACGTTTGTGGAATGACTCACAGCATCCTCAATGCCCTGGATAATGCCATCGTAAATTCTCGTCCACCCCCGTGTGATTGAGGGTTCCACTATTGCACCCCTAACTGGTGCAGCGTTGAAATCACGAAAACTGGTATCAATATAGAAATCGGTAGCGACATTAATGACTTCAACTTGGTCACCATTCCGCAGCAAGTCCAACATTTGCAAAACACCTTCCTCCATGAGGTTTTCTTCGTTGTTGTTAAAACTTCCGCTGCGATCGAGTACCATCGCCAGTTTTATAGGCGGTGTCTGATTGATCTTTTTGGCATGTTGATTATCAACAAGCAACCGCTCTTCGCCAGTATCTTCTAAACGTTCAAAAACTTGAATCGTGGCTTTGCCCAAATTGATACTGTCCAATGCTGATAAGGTTAATTTCACATCGCCGCTTTCAGCACTCACATCTAAGATAGTGACACCACCGACAACCGCGATATTTGAGCCTTCGGAAACATTTACAAATACTGTATCTTCGTAAATCTCATCTCCTGCTCTATCGCCATCCATTTCCATGTCAACAGCGAAGTAAAGTATATATTGTCCTATAGGCAATCCCGTGACACTGTCTATTTCAATTGTGTCAAAATCTACCAAAGCTCCTTGGTAAGATGGTTGAATAGTCGTTTGCTCCATACCAGAATATAGCCATTTCCCAGTATCATAATCATAATAAAACCAACCAGCAGATGTACCTATGGCTAACCACCAATCAGCATTAACATCGCTTTGATCACCAGCTTCCATGCTGATGCCAATGGATATAGTTTTATCTGGATTGCTGGTAATGGAAAAATCAGCTGAGTTAGCCCCCACATTTGGGTTTGGTTTTTTAGCCAAGGCTGAATCAACACTCATGCTTAGTAACAGGGCACATGAAACCACAGTTAATTTTTGGTAAAGCCAGACCCTCTTGCTCATGGTTTTACGGCTAGGAAAGTGACGATTGCGAATCATGTTAAATTGTGACATGGTATGTTTCTCCTAATTTTTATATATTGGGCACTGTTTGAGTTCAATGCAAACATAAAATACTACCATAACGACTTACAAACATGCTATGGTAAAATATCTGAAAATTTTCAGTACTTATGAAGTAAATAGTTTGACAGCTTTTCAGCCAATGTTTTGACGTGCGGGCTAGTCATCATAGTCACATGTGTTCCCGATACCCAATGTTCTTCTACTTTTGCGTATTCTGCCCAGCCCCTTGCCTCACGGGTATCTTCAAATTCAATATTTTCAACATTGGGCGTTTGTTCATTAGCGCGAAA
>DAOVTJ010000113.1 GCA_030633165.1 Thiomargarita sp.
CCAATTTAGCGAAAGCTTATTCAACTCAATTACGTTCAGGTGACAAATATACTAAACATAATCGTGTGGTAGCCTTAACAGTGACCGATTTTCTCATGTTTAATGATGAAAAATTGAAATCATCCGTCATCACACATTTTGAATTCATGGAAAGATCGAAATTAGTTTTATTTCCGTATAATAAAATGGAAATGGTTTTTGTAGAATTACCAAAATTTGATAAAAATGAGCATGAATTGGTTACAATGGCGGATAAATGGATATATTTCATCAAACAAGCAGGAGATTTGAGCGCGATCCCCCAAAGCCTAGTAAATGAAAAAAACATCACTGATGCCTTGAAAATAGCCAATTATGCCAGTTTAACCCCAGAAGAATTGGATCTAGAAGAGAAAAAGAGCAGATGGTTAGCAGATCAGGAAGAAATAGAATTTGAACGACAAATTGTCTTAGATAAACTCGCGCAGATGAAAGTGGAAAAGCAAGCGGTGATTGAAGAAAAGCAAGCGGTGATTGCAGAAAAGCAAGCGGTGATTGCGGAAAATAAAGCGGTGATTGCGGAAAATAAAGCGGTGATTGCGGAAAATAAAGCGGTGATTGCGGAAAAGCAAGCAGTGGAAAAAGCTTTAGCAGCCGAAAAAGAAACAGCAAAAATGGCTTTAGCAGCCGAAACAGAAACTGCGAGAATGGCTTTAGAAAAAGCGGCACAGGCAGAACAAAACACAAAATTACAGATTGCGAAACAAATGTTGCAAAATAAGATTGATATTACCCTTATTATGCAAGCGACAGGTTTAGAAGCAGAATTGATAAGAAAATTATAGATTATGTGATTTTTGGTGGGTGTGAAAGCACCTCCTCAACCACCGCTGCCTTTTCACCGACAAACACTATTAACCAACTTTTTAGATGTTTCAATGACTTGAGTTCATCAAAAGAGAGATAAGTTTTCAATTGTTTTATCGCATTTCGGCGTATTTGTTCCAACTTTTTACGATCAGTTTTTTTCAAATATTTAAGCTCAATTAAAAATTGATAATTTGGAAAAAAGGGTGGACGATATAAAAACATAATATCAGGATATTTTTGTTCAATTTCGACTTCACTTTTAATAAAATACAAATTAGATAAGCTCGCAAAACCAACAAATAAAGCTTTAATATATTTTTCATCAAATTGAATAAAATCACGATTTGATAAAGTTTCTAAAGCATGTTCAATCAAACTGACAAAGGGCGCAACCTTATTATTTTGTGCCATATCCTCCAATTTATCACTAACATCATTAGTCTCAAAGTGATGTCGTTCCTTGATGGAAGCCATAAAAAAGTCCCAATATAATCCCTTAATCACATAATTTGGCACAGAAAATTCCAAACGGGCTACACCTTTATCTTTTAAAGTCACAAATCCAAGATAAAATAACAGACTGACAAAATCATCTCGGGTAAATTCCTTCTCAAAACTAAATTGCTCTGTCAATATGCCATTAACTCTACCCGTTTTAATCAAAGTCGTTAGAATAAACTCATTATGCTCCATTGTGCCCAAATTAAATAAACGGCGAATTTTCCCATAATCACTAGCAATATTAATATCAATTAATTTTCTTGGATATCTGTTTTGATAAGCAAATTCCTTGAAAAAATAAAGAACCATATCAGGATTATATAACTTAGTGTCCACCGTTTCTGAAAAACAATAGCCATTGTACCATTTTTTCAAATTCTCTAAGACAGGCTCATGTTCTTTTAGCTTAGGCGCAATCAGTGATAACAATATTTTCACATCTTCGGCTACAAATCCCATCATGTCATGAAAATAATGATGAGTTGATAAATTAGCAGCAATATTAAATCCACTGGTTAAACTATCTAAAGTAATCGGTGTCACACCAGTTGCAAAAAAACGATCAACAATACCACTTGCTGTCGCTTCTTTGATCGTCTCATAAAATTTACGAACAAATCCATTACGACTCACAAAATCAGAAAAATGTTCAAAATTAAAAGCCAAAATTTCATTTGCAAAATGATCATATTCATCAATTAGAATATAGATGTTATTTTTGTCATACAATTCAAATAATGCTTTTAAAACCTCATGAGGTGACGTCTTTGATAAGACTTCTTTTTTCAATTCTGTATTTAAATCAGTATAAGTTCTTAAAAAACGACTAACACCTTCACGTACATTACTTAAAAAACCTGCAAATGTTTTTTCAGGCGTACTAGTCTCAATTCGACTAAATTCAAAATACAAAATCGCAAAACGATTAGCTTTAGGTGTTGGATTTTTCCCAATATAATATTTGCCAAATAAATCCTCAAATTTGTCTTCAAATTCTAATCCATAATAATATTTAAGCATGGACACAAACAAACTTTTACCAAATCGCCTGGGACGTAAAAAAAATATATAAGGCTCACTAGCACGCTCTATCTTTTCAATATAAGATGTTCTATCAACATAATAATAATTCTCAGTCACCAGTTTCTCAAAATTACTGATGCCGTAAGGTAATTTTATATGGATTCTGCTCATTGGATTATAAATATTAGTTATTTCCATCTGGACACGATAAAAAGATTTTCGCAAATTTGCCAAATCTCATATCACAATTCTATTTGTGTATACTATGATTTAACATGCAAACTAACAACGAAAATAACATATTTATGAAAAATTTTCACCTAAAAGGATTTGTCTTATCACTGATTGCATTAATCATTTCACTCATTTTATTGATTGTTTTAAGTTTAGAAGTCATACAACAGATAGAATATACTTGGATACCAAGACTAATCGAAACCATCGCGAGTACTTTGATGGTCGCAGGAACAATTGGGCTACTTTTTCAATCAATCGCGCTTAATGAGATCATGGCAATTATTGAACGCCATTTTACGATTTTTAAGGGCATAAATGAAGTGGGCTTGAATGAAATTCATGCTAATGATGGTGATTTTTCATTTGAACAGATGTTATTATATAGTCATCATTTAATTATTGTAATAAATGATGGTCGTCGTTGGGTGGGACGACATTCTGATTTATTACGAAAACGAATGATGACCCCAAATTATAAGACAACCTTTATTTTTCAACATCCACAATCTGATATGATAAAGATCTTGGCGAACAAAACGGACCATCCAATTGTCTATATTCAAGAGAAAATAGAGGGAACAGTTAAAGAATTACATTCTTTTCAACGAGACAAAACACATGAGTTAAAAACTTATGGGCATCATTTTTATAATGTCTATGCCCTATTTCTCTCTGATGATTTAGCAGCATTTACACCTTATTATATCGCTCCAGGTAGATATAATGTACCAATTTTTGCTTTTCACAAGAAAGGCTGTGATTCTCATTATCAGATGTTGCATCAAGATGCGCATAATTTGGTTAAATTGTCTCAAGAATTATTGCCTTAAAGCAATGAATCAACTTACTCAATATTACAGGTAAAATATACATGGCATTACAAGGAAAGTTAGGAATTTGGCAGTGGTTACTCACAAACGCACGGAAATATCCCTTTTTGATAGGGGGAGGGCTATTTTTGATCCTTTGTACTATTAGTTTAATTGTTGGTAAATTTATTGGGAATAATGAAGAATGGTTTAGTGAATTTTCAGGCGTGATTGAAAATACGACTAATATTCTTGGTTGGCTATCAATGATGATAGCTTTTGCACTTGCTTTACTCGCTTGGGCACAACGTAAAGAAAGTGCGATTTCATTTTATGGCGCAGGGAGTAAAGTAGATAAAATAAAAGATTCTTTTGAGGCTAGCCTAATTTTAGCCAGTCGTCATGCCCAAACAGATTGGCATTTACGGCATATTCAACCAAAACGCATGGAACTAGTTTGGACACCGTTGGTTGCAGAAAGCAAACAAGAATTAATAGAGCGTTTTGAAGATATTGAATGTCGTAGCAGTCAGGAAAATTCACTGTCGAATGAAGAAGCGTATGATATTATTGCGATAAAAAAACATTGTATTGCACTTTTAACCGATATTTGCAATAAATATGACAAAAAAACGGTCTGTGTTGATTTAACAGCAGGGACAGCTTTGATGACAGTCGCCGCTTTTCAAGCCGCCGAAGAAATGGGTGTCACTTCAATTTATTTACTTGGAAAAACATCTTCTAAACAAGGATTTATCATTGATAATGATAAAGTACATGAAGCGAGTGAGGCAACAATCGTTATTGTTTCAGATCATCGTAAGCACTAAAAACTAGGGTGCATCTTACGCACCTGTGACCCATAGGAAATTACCAAATGCCAGTGATATACAGCTTTGAAGCTAAGTCGATTCAATCTTATATCCTTGAAAGTAGTAAATTACGGGATATGGTTGGCGCAAGCGAACAAATTGAAGACATCACCGCTGGATTATTAGATCAAGTATTGAACGCCCTAAATTTGCAGAATGAGATTCAATTTTCTCGCAAAGCAGGGGGCGCTTTTATTGCGATATTAAATAATTTGAAACAAGCGCAAGATTTACGCGATTTATGGACATTCACTATTCGCTATAGTTTACCAGGTTTAGAATTTGTACAAGGATTACACGAAGATAAGAATATATTAGAGGCAGAAAAAACCGCTTCTGATCAAAAAAGAGCCGATCGTAATCGTCTTTTTCCTGTATTCCCAATTGCTGGACCTTTAGTCGCCCGTAGTCCGCGTACTGGAGAGCCTGCGATCACCGAACAGCGTAGTCAACGATCTGAAGGGCTTGAACGTTTAGATAAGCGTACAAAACTAAAACGTGATTTTATGAAACGCGCCAAAAATACAGGTTTAGCTTTAGAAAACAAACTGAAACTAGCTGGGTATGATGACATAATTTGGCCTAAAAATTTAGAGCAAGAGGATAATCAAGATAATGAACAACATTTTCCTCTATTAGATCATAATCGTTATATTGGCATCATTCATGCTGATGGGAATGGCTTAGGCGAATTACTCATGAGAGTGCGTGAAGGCATTCAAAAGTCTCCGAAATATTATGCAGAAGTTTTTCGCACTTTATCAGAAACCATTGAAAAAGCAACAGTTGAGGCCGCAAAACAAGCCGTAAAACAGATATTACTGCCAAATGTCGTGGAAAGTAAAAATGCCTTACATGTGATGCCTGCACGTCCTTTGGTGCTCGGTGGTGATGATTTAACCATGATTGTTCGAGGAGATTTAGCAATTCCTTTCACCGCTAAATTTTTACAAGCTTTTGAAGAACAAAGTGAAATGTTATTGACCAAGCTTAAAAAGAAATATAAACAAGAGCATAAAATTGACTTAGATTTACCGACAGGGCTGACTGCTTGTGCTGGAATTGCTTTCATCAAAGCAAGTCAACCCTTTTATATGGCTTACCATTTAGCAGAATCATTATGCAAAAATGCTAAAACACGTTCTAAAGCTGATAAGGTCTGTACAAAGGGACGTATTCCTTCTAGTTTAGCTTTTCATCGTATTACCAGCAGTATGATTGATGATTATCAGGATATTTGCGACCGTGAATTAAAGACTTCAGCACAATTATTAACTATGAACCCGTATGCTGTGGGTAAAATTGATCCTGCAAACATTCCCTGCTATATCCCGAAATTGGCAGATTTAGAGAAATTACAAGGTTTATTGACTGATGAAAAAATCAGTTATGGCGCAGTACGTGAATTATTGAGTTTGTTATATATCAATAGAGAAAGTGCAGAACGGGCTTATAAGCGTTGGCGTGAAAATATGCAAGAAACACAGCCTGAAGTTTTAAAAGACTTTGAAAGTGTGCTGCAGAATTTAGTGGACACTGCTAATCCAAATTTACAGATTTTGAGCGCGGAAGAACCCGCTCGTACCCCTTTAGCTGATGCAATTGCTTGGAAAGGAATATGTCGTAATGTCTAACAAAACTTATCAAATACAATTCCAAATCACCAGCTATTGGCAAGCTGGCACTGGGCGCAGTGGGGGCGCTTTAGTTGATTCGCTTGTGAATAAAGATATTAATGGATTACCCTTTTTACCTGGACGTACGATTAAGGGTTTATTGCGTCAAGCGGTGTCTAGTGTGGAACAATGGGGACATATTCCGCCTGATAGTACCTATCATTTTTTTGGTAGTGATCCTTTATCAGAGGGATTAACTCGTTTAGAAACTCAGCCTGGCGCATTAGCGGTGTCAGATGCAGTATTACCAGAAGAACTCATCGCATGGTTATTGCATGAGGAGAAAAAAACAGAATTATGTCAAAGCTTTTTTAAGCAAATTAGCTCAACAAGGATAGATCCTAAAACTGGAAATGCAATTGATAAATCGTTACGTAATATTGAGGTGACTATCCCTTTAAACTTAACAGCAACATTGACTGTATTGAATGAGGATGCTTTAAACGCATTAAACTGGGAGGAGAATCAAACATGGATTGATGGATTGACTTCATGTTTTAAACTGATTCGAGCGGTGGGTGCCTCGCGTAGTCGGGGATTGGGACGTGTAAAAGTGACTGGGATAATAGAAATATGCTAATTCAAAATTTCACGGTAAAATTATTAGAAAATGTTGTGCTAAGCCAACGCGCCGCAACGGTGGGTGGACATGCCAGTTTAGATTATTTACCAGGTGCAAGCTTTCTCGGTGCTACTGCTGCTTCTTTATATAAAGAATTATCACAAGCTGATGCATATACTGTCTTTTTTAGCGGAAAAGTTCGTTTTGGTAATGCATTTCCTTTAAGCCAGAACAATAGATTAAGCTATCCCATGCCCTTATGTTGGCATGAACGAAAAACAGGTGATAAGGCGATTCAAGACAATAAACTGGTTCAGAAACATGTTCTTAATTACATACATGAACAATTTCCGCTTGATGTTCAACCTGTACAATTACGCACAGGTTATATTGCGAAAGATGGGAGTGTCACACGCATAACGACTGAATTTAAGATGAAAACCGCTATTAATTCAAAGACGGGGCGTGCAAGTGAGGGACAACTCTTTGGGTATAGTAGTATTCCCAAAGGCATGAATTTTGGGTTTAAGCTTGAAGCTGATCAAGATGTTTCGCAGGCTCTTTTTCAGAAAGTGATTAATCATCTTACTGGAAATTTAGCTATTGGACGTTCTCGTTCAGCCGAATATGGCAATGTTAAAGTCACGACAGATTCTACTTGGTTCGAAGATCATCAAGATAAAGAAGTTAAGAAGAAAGAGATAACTATATGGTTATTATCAGATTTAGCACTTTTAGATGAATTTGGACAAAGCACATTATTGCCTACAACGCAACATTTTGGTTTACCACAGGGAAATCTCATTCTTGAAAAATGTTTTATTCGTAGCCGCCACTATGCCCCCTTTAATGGACATTATTGCCGCAGAGAATTAGAACGCACTGTTTTGAGCATGGGTAGCATCTTGTATTTTGAGTTGACAGAAGAAAGTCAATTCACAAGACAACAAATGAGTATTGGATTATATCGACAAGCAGGTTTAGGGCAAATTTTGATTAATCCCTCTTTGCTAGAAACATCTCACCCTGAATTTGAAAAAATTGAAAAAAGATCATCCTCATTCAAGAAAAAGGCGCCAAAACAACCAGATTTACCCTTAGCCCGATGGTTAAGCAGCCAAGTTGATCAAAGTGATCAAACACAAAAGATTCAAAAACAGGCAAAAGACTGGACAATGGATCTCAATAGTCTTTACAACAGTGCACGTTCACTCGCAGCGGTCAAAAAAGGGATTCGAGTGGGTCCATCACCCAGCCAATGGGGAAGAGTACTCGATTTCAGTACAAAACCCAATATTAC
>DAOVTJ010000162.1 GCA_030633165.1 Thiomargarita sp.
TCAAACTTTCAATACTCATGACTTTACCGATTTGGCACGTGCCGTTAAAATCACGAATTGTTTAGTTTTCGTACGTCCAGCACCCTTTTCCATCTGGAAGTAGTTCCATGATGTCAATTTGTCCCTCAGAAATATCAACAATTTTTCCTTCATTGTCGCCTATGTAATCTCCTTGCCTGACTCGAAATATCGTCCCATCATTTTTTGATATCATCAAAGCCCATATTATCCCATCCATTTCCAACAAACCAGACATAACTAATGCATCAAGGGGCATTTGTTCCAAACCCACTCGTATTCGTCTAGAATTAGGACGGATCGAACAAGTATCTTGATTATCTTTTGAGTCATTAGCCCCAATAAAATGGGCTACATTAGGGTTCCGGGTAGTATTTATTATTGGAACAAATGGATCACGCAAGTTTTGTACAGCATAGAAATATGGCGGGATATGCTGATACTCTGGCATAGGATCTACATGCGGATTTTCTATAGCCTTAATGTTAGCCACATATTTTTTTAAATCACTGATCCCCTTTTCGCCACAGCCCAATAAAAGGCTAGTTATTAAGCCTAAGCAAAATATCTTGAAAGACTCTTTTTTATGTAATGTATAGTTTCTCATTAATTCTATTATCCCACATAAGCTATCTTTTACGCTTTTTCTTTTGAGTTTCGTCTTCAATATATCGATAAATTTGTGTCTGCATATCTAAAGTTAATACCCCCCCTTTAGAAGATTTTATAACAACATCATGCTGAGTAACAATACGATTCATAGCACCAATACCACTAACAAATTTACCAAAAGCATGATAATCACCTTTAGCACGTAATTTAATAGGTAATTTAATATATAGACCTTTTTCTGCTCTTTCGCGTTGGTATTGTGGTTCAAATAATTCTTGTTTTAAGCCACTTGCTAGCATTGTTTGAGAAATATCTCTAATTAATGCATCAACTTGGGCATTACTAGGTAACTTTTTAAATAATTCTTTGAGAATGTATTCAATCTGCTCCAATTGTTCTTTAAGTTTAGGTAAAGTAGCCGCTTGCAATTGTTTTGTTTTAAAAGACTCTTTCAAATCTTTCTCTTTATATTGCACTTTGAATAATTCACCAATTTGATTTTGTGTATCAAACCAATAGCCTGCAAATAGGGTTGCCGCACACAACACCAGAATTAGCAATGTTTTGATAATAATTGGCCAATTTCCGATATTTTTTGGATCTAGATTAGTCAAATCATCAAGACTTATCATGACTCATCCTCTTTTTTAGGTGCGGTTTGAGTGAATCTCAATTTAAAGCGGCTTGTACTACGTCTCTTATCATGTAAATTTTTTTGAGTTTTAATATAATCAATTTTAGGATCCTTCAACCATTCCGAGTTTGCCAAATTTACCATCAATGAAGACACACGCGCCTCTGATTGAGCAACACCTTCAAGAATAATGTTATTACCTTTTTGAATCAAAGTGGTAAAATACACGCCACCAGGAATTTGTTTAACAAGTTCATCAAATACATGCACAATATCAGAACGGCTTCTTTCAAGATCTTGAATAACATTCATACGCTCAAGTAAACGTTTTTTTCTTTGCTTTAAATTTTTAATCTCCAGTATTTTGGCATCAGCCTTTTTTATTTCAGCATTCAAATAATTATTACGCTGTTGTTGATACGCAATTTCATTATTCATGTAGAGATGCACTAATAGCACCACTACGCCTACGAGTGCCAATGACATTCCAGTAATAATTGATAGGCGGACTTCACGTTCTTTTCGAAGTGTATCACGCCAAGGTAAGAGGTTAGTACGTCGCATATTGATTAATTTTAATATTTATCAAAGGTTCGGTGGGCCAACCCATATGCAATCATTAAGGCAGGGGCATCGTTCATCAATGCATGATTGCTTACTCGTGTTGCAATTGACATTGCGGAAAAAGGATTGATAGTCATAACATGTCCATCCACTTTATCTTTGACATGGTCCACAAGTTTTGGTATAGAAGCACAACCACCTGCCATTAAAATATGCGATAATTTCCCATAATCTGAATGCTTGTAATAGTGTTCTACCATTAATTTAATTTGAGCAGCCACATCAATTTTAAATGGTTCAAGAATTGTTTTAAAATAGTCATCAGGAAGATCGTTATTACGTTTAGCAAGATTGGTTTCTTCATAGCTGAGATCATAACGAGCCTGAATTTGTTCAGTGAGTTGGTTTCCTCCAAACATTAAATCTTCGCCTGTATAGATGACCTTTGGCTCTCCCTTTTGCTCTCCTAATACACGTAATGACGTGATAGTTGCTCCCACCTCAATTAAGGCAACAGTGTCACCTTCATCAATTTCTGGCATGCTTTGTGCTAATGTAATAAAAGCATTTTCCAATGCATATTTTTCTATATCTACAACTTTTACTTTTAAATTAGCCATTTCAAGAGCAGTTATATATGCATTTAGCGTCTCACTGTGAGAGGCTACAAGCAACACATCAACACGACTTTCATCTTTGTCATTAGGTCCTATTACTTGATAATCAAATTCAATTTCCTCACTATTCTCACTTTGTCCAAGATATTGTGCGGGTGACATTTCGATTTGTTCTTTTATATCGTTTTCAGATAAGCCCGCATCCATAGTGATGGTTTTGGTGATTACTGTAGGGCCAGCCACAGCTACAGCAGCATATTGTGAACGTGGTTTAGCTCGCGTCACGAGGCGATTGATAACATTGCCAACAACTTCGATGTCAACAATATTTTTATCTTGTATCGCCTTTTCTGGTAAATACTCCATGCCATAACTTTCAACTTTAATTCCTTTATTGGAACGACTGAGTTCAAGTAACTTGACAGCGGTTGAGCTGATGTCTATACCTACCACGGGATCGGGTTTTAAACTAAATATGCTCATGTTTCTAAACTGTACTCTGTTATTGTGCTCAGATTAAAAAATTGACAAATCTTGACATGTAGACATAAAATATTGACATGTAACAAATTGTATTAGAAAAACCATTTGAAAAATGGCGTAGAAAATGTTATCAGGTTTTAGGGTTAAGATCAAGACTCTAAATGTAGTAATAAAAGACAGCAATCAAAAAAATAAAATTTTATTATACCATCTTTATGAATATTGTATATCATTTATACAAAATTTCACATCTGACCTTATTAATGGGTTTGCTGTTAATTTTGTTAGTATCAGGTATTGGGTTAGCTATTCAATGGTATTTTATCCCTCACATACCCTCTGTAGAACGTCTTAAAACTGTCCAAATGCAAGTGCCACTTCAAATATATACTAAAGATAACGTCTTTATCACAGAATATGGTGAACAACATCGCATCCCGGTGCCAGTGGAGCAGATACCACCGCTTTTGATTAAAGCAGTGTTAGCAGTAGAAGATAATAGATTTTATGAGCATGCAGGGGTTGATATTAAGGGATTATTTCGAGCCCTGGTCAATTTACTCAAAACAGGTAAAAAACGACAAGGGGGTAGTACCATTACCATGCAAGTGGCTCGTAATTTTTTTCTTTCCCATAAAAAAACATTTACACGTAAATTTAATGAAATTTTGTTAGCTTTAAAAATTGATGAAACATTATCAAAGGATGAAATTCTTGAATTATATCTAAATAAAATTTACTTTGGTCATCGTGCTTATGGCGTTGGTGCTGCTGCGCAAATTTATTATGGTAAAAATATTTTGGACTTAAATTTAGCGCAATGGGCGATGTTAGCAGGTTTACCTAAGGGACCATCAGTCAATAATCCATTAACTAATCCAACACGTGCCTTAGAACGTAGAAATTATGTCCTAAAACGCATGTTGGTTTCAAAGTATATTACTATAAATCAATATGAACTCGCAATCAAAGCCCCTTTGACTGCAAAGCTTCACAAACTAACATCCAAGATTGATGCTTTTTATGTCGCTGAAATGGTCCGGTCTTTTTTGCTGAAGAAATTTGGTAAAAATGCGATCTATAATGGTTATAAGGTTTTCACCACCCTTGATAGCCAACATCAAGAAAGGGCAAATTTAGCTTTACGTGCTGCCTTATTTCGTTATGATAAACGGCATGGGTTTAAAGGGGCTTTAAAGCATCTGTCTATACCCCAAGTAGAAAATGTAGAAAAATGGGCAGATGATATTTTACAAGATTATCCTAAGCACGGTGATTTAGTCCCAAGTCTTGTACTTAAAGTAAAGCACAAAAACATTATTGCTTATAATCGAATAGTAGGGCGATTTCAAATTGCTTGGAAAAATATTGCATGGGCACGTCCTTATATCCCAGATAATAAATGGGGAAGATCTCCGAAAAGTGCGAAAGAAGTGGTAAAGCGTGGGGATATTATTATGGCTCATCCCATAATAAAGGCTTGGAAAAAAAATAAGATGGAATGGCGTTTGTCTCAAATCCCTGAAGTTCAAGGGGCTTTTGTCGCATTGAATACAAAAAATGGCGCGGTTCTAGGCTTGGCAGGTGGATTTAACTTTCGACATAGCCAATTTAATCGGGTCACTCAAGCCTTACGACAACCTGGTTCAAGTTTTAAACCGTTTATTTTTTCGGCAGCCCTGACAAAAGGTTTTTCAGATAAAAGCCGTATCCTTGATGAAAAAATATCCTTTAAAAGTGGCGGGGAAATATGGCAACCCCGTAATTCTAGCCACAAATATTATGGCTGGACGACGCTTAGGACAGCCTTAACTTATTCTTTTAACGTATCTGCTGTACGATTATTAAATCAGATTGGTATAGGTAATACGATTAATCATCTAACTAAATTTGGCTTTGATCGAAAACGTATTCCAAATACATTAAGCCTTGCTTTGGGAAGCGGTGAAGTAAACCCTCTACAATTGGCTGCAGGCTATGCCGTTTTTGCGAATGGAGGTTTTCGGGTTAAACCTTATTTTATTGAACGTATTGAAGATCTTAATGGTCAAGTTCTTTTCTCAGCTAATCCTTTGACTATTTGTCGCCATTGTCCAAATGAGGTTTTGACATCTGAAAAAGCATTACTATCTGATATCCTTGTACCACATAGTGTTTGTACACAAACACCTCGTTATGCACCGCAAATCATAAGTACACATAATGCCTATATGATAACCTCTATGCTTAAAGATGTTATTCGTATTGGTACTGCTCGTAGTTCTAAACTACACCGTGAAGATATTGCAGGAAAAACGGGTACGACTAATGACCAACGTGATGCGTGGTTTGTGGGCTACTCTCCTGATATTGTAACAAGTGTTTGGGTTGGTTTTGATAAACCACGGTCTCTTGGGCGTAAGGAATACGGTGGACGTGTTGCATTACCAATGTGGGCAGATTTTATGAGTTGGGCATTAAGAGGAAAACCAGTAAAGCCTTTTCCCATGCCAAACAACTATGAGGAGGAATCTCAAGAAGATATGACAGATTCTAAAATCACGATTACTGATAAAAATCAGGAAAATGCACTCCAAAAGTCTACGGTGATTCCAGAACAATTGTTTTAATTGATAATGATGTTTATTGATAGCTTATTGATAGTTTTCGCATATTTGCTAGGTTCCATCTCTGGGGCAATACTTGTTAGTAAGGCGATGGGAGTGCCTGATCCGCGCACACAAGGTTCAGGTAATCCAGGGGCAACTAATATATTACGTTACTGTGGCAAAAAAGCGGCATTGATTACGTTGTGTTTTGATGTCTTTAAAGGTGTTATAGCTGTGGTAATGGCCAAATTTCTCAGTTTGGCAGCTGTAAGCTATGTTACTTTAGCTGTGTTTTTGGGACATTTATATCCTATTTTTTTTCAATTTCGTGGTGGCAAAGGTGTTGCAACTGTTTTTGGTGCATTATTAATATTAACATGGCCTGTCAGTTTAGCCGTATTAATAACATGGTTAATCATAGCTTGTGTGTTTCGTTATTCATCA
>DAOVTJ010000102.1 GCA_030633165.1 Thiomargarita sp.
CGGTCATAACAGTCACCATTAGTGCCGATAGGGATATCAAAGTCTAATTTGTCATAGACTTCATAAGGTTGTTTTTTGCGTAAATCCCATTCTATACCTGAACCGCGTAGCATTGGACCAGTAAATCCTAATTGTAGCGCGCGTTCTGGTGAAACAACACCGATACCCACCGTACGTTGTTTCCAAATCCGATTGTCTGTGAGAAGTGTTTCATACTCATCCACAAATTTTGGAAAACGGTTGGTGAAATCTTCAATAAAATCTAATAATGTTCCTTGGCGATTGGTATTTAAAGCTTTAACCTCTTTCTCGTTATGCCATTTAGAGGTTTCATAATTTGGCATACGATCAGGTAAATCTCGATTAACACCGCCTGGACGATAATAAGCAGCATGCATACGAGCACCAGAAACGGCTTCATAACAATCGACTAAATCTTCACGCTCTCTAAAAGAATATAAAAACATTGTCATTGCCCCAACATCTAAACCATGTGTGCCTAGCCACAATAAATGGTTAAGAATACGGGTAATTTCATCAAACATCACACGAATATATTGAGCGCGAATCGGAGGCGTTATCCCAAGCATACGCTCGATCGCCATCACATAAGCATGTTCATTGCACATCATGGAGACATAATCGAGTCGATCCATGTATGGGATATTTTGATTAAATAATTTATTTTCTGCTAATTTTTCTGTGCCACGGTGTAAGAGCCCGATATGGGGATCAGCTCTTTCAATGACTTCTCCGTCTAATTCCAAGATTAAACGCAATACCCCATGTGCAGCGGGATGTTGCGGTCCAAAATTCAGGGTATAATTGCGAATATCAGGCATGTGCGATTCCTATCCGTTTAATTTGCATAACGGTTATCGTGACGTATCACTTTTGGTACAAGTGTTCGAGGTTCTATGCTAACAGGCTCATACACGACCCGTTTTTTCTCAGGATCATAGCGCATTTCAACATTACCACTGAGTGGAAAATCTTTGCGGAATGGATGTCCTATAAAACCATAATCGGTCAAAATACGGCGTAAATCTGGATGTCCATCAAATAAAATACCAAATAAATCAAAAGCTTCTCTTTCAAACCAATTGGCAGCGCTCCAGATATTGATGACAGAATCTATGCGCGGTGATTTAGATTCTGTAAAAGTACGTATACGTAAACGTTGATTATGTTCGATAGAGAGCAAATGATAAACAACGGCAAAACGTGATTTTTCTTCACCTTCTTTAAAAATATTTTTGCTAACGCCGCGACTAAAACCAGTATTTGTTGCTTTTTGAGTGTCCCAATCGGCTTGTCCGTATTGAGAATAATCAACACCGCATAAATCTATTAATTGTGAAAAACCAAATTCATCACGCAATATTTCACCGACATTGAGAATATGCGCTGTTGGAATTTCTATTGTGAGTTCATTAAGTGCTATATTTGCCGTGAAGGGAATATCGGCAAATCGTTCTTGTAGCTTAGATTGTAACGTTTGAAGATATTTAGCCATATATATTCTTAGCTCTGACGAGCAATTGTGTTAGTGCGTTTAATTTTTTGTTGCAGTTGCAAAATACCATATAATAAGGCTTCAGGTGTCGGTGGGCATCCAGGCACATAAATATCAACTGGAACAATCCTATCGCAGCCACGCACAACAGAATAAGAATAATGATAGTAGCCACCACCGTTAGCACAGGAACCCATAGAAATCACCCAACGTGGATTTGGCATTTGGTCATAAACTTTACGCAATGCCGCCCCCATTTTATTGGTTAAGGTTCCTGCCACAATCATGACATCAGATTGTCGAGGGCTAGGTCTAAAAACGATACCAAAACGATCCATATCATAACGCGAGGCACCGGCATGCATCATTTCCACCGCACAACAGGCTAAACCAAACGTCATTGGCCACATTGACCCTGTTCGTGCCCAATTAATCAGTGCATCGGCATTGGTAGTGACAAAACCTTCTCGCAATACGCCTTCTATTCCCATTCGAGTGCCCCTTTTTTCCATTCATAAATAAAACCAATAACCAATATCGCCAAAAATATCATCATGGCGACAAAACCAAACATCCCAATATCTTTGAATACCACTGCCCATGGAAATAAAAAGGCGATTTCAAGGTCAAAAATGATAAACAAAATGGCGATTAAATAATAGCGCACATCAAACTTCATATGTGCATCTTCAAAGGCTTCAAAACCACATTCATAAGGTGAATTTTTTTCTGGATCAGGTTCACGTTTGCCCAGAAAATAGCCGATTGTGGGTAAAACAATTCCCATCATCAAACCGATGATGATAAATACAAATATGGGAAAATAATTAGCTAACATGCTTGTCCTTTGTCCGTGTTTAAGACGGGCTGTTAATGACAGATTTTTTTATGTGCTAGTTGGACGATGGATAAGAAGAATGGTGCCGATGGCCAGACTCGAACTGGCACGGCTTGTGGCCACTGCCCCCTCAAGACAGCGTGTCTACCAATTCCACCACATCGGCATACAATCAGCACAATACAGGATTTACACTTTTTTTGCAACCTTTCTACATTGATGCGCTTATGATATCACATTAGGGACATCAAACCACTGATCTAAGCGCAAACGTGCTTCTTCAATCCCCATACGCTTTAAGGCAGAAAATAATTGTATACTGGTTTCTCCAGATAATTGTTGACGTACTTGTTGTAACACCGCACCGCCTTTACCCCGACTCAGTTTATCTGCCTTAGTCAGCAAAATATGTACTGGCATATTGGAAAGTTCACACCAATTGAGCATCTGTTGATCAAACTCGGTGAGCGGATGGCGCACATCCATCATTAAGATTAATCCACGTAAACATTTACGTGTATGTAAATAGCGTTCTAATGTTTTTTGCCAATGTTCTTTGATTGATAAGGGCACTTTGGCAAATCCATATCCTGGTAAATCGATTAAATAACGTTCTTCATCTAATTGAAAAAAATTAATTTGTTGCGTTCTACCAGGTGTTTTACTGGTACGTGCTAAAGCACGTTGCTCAGTAATCACATTGATTGCACTTGATTTCCCAGCATTAGAACGCCCTGCAAAAGCGACTTCAATGCCTTTATCTTTTGGAAGTTGAGAAATGTTGTGAGCACTGAGAAAATAGGTGGCTTGTCTGTAAAGTGATGTCATAATATCAAGTAATTTCTCTGAAAAGCATTGGTTTGGGTGAATCATCATTCTTTGCACTTTCAAAATCGAATACTAGCTCATCATCCACTTGAGATACTCGAACATGTCCACCATTTTCCAATTTACCAAACAAAAGTTCTTCTGCCATTTGCTTTTTGATTTTATCTTGAATTAAACGTGCCATTGGTCGTGCGCCCATTTTTTCATCATAACCATGTTTTGCAAACCACTTTCTTGCAGCTTCTTCAATTTCAATCGTGACATTTTTGGCTTCTAATTGGGATTCTAGTTCAATAATAAATTTATCAACCACATGCCCAATGACATCTGAACTTAAAGGTTTAAATTGTACAATGGTATCAAGACGATTACGAAATTCTGGTGTAAAAGTACGCTTAATCGCTTCTTTCATATCAGTTGAATTATCTGACGTACTAAATCCAATAGTGGCACGACTGGCTTGTTCAGCACCCGCATTGGTTGTCATCACTAGGACAACATGGCGAAAATCCGTCTTGCGTCCGTTAGTATCTGTTAAAGAGCCATGATCCATGACTTGTAATAACAAATTAAAAACATCAGGATGCGCTTTTTCAATCTCATCTAATAATAAGACAGCGTATGGATTTTTATTAATCGCTTCAGTGAGTAATCCGCCTTGTTCAAAGCCAACATAGCCAGGAGGAGCACCAATCAAGCGGGAAACACTATGTCGTTCCATGTATTCTGACATATCAAAGCGAATTAATTCTATACCCATAATACGTGCTAATTGGCGTGTGACTTCCGTCTTACCTACACCAGTGGGTCCTGCGAATAAGAAAGAACCAATTGGTTTTTCTGGTTCGCCTAAACCTGAACGAGACATTTTAATCGCGGTGGCTAAGGTTTCTATGGCTTCCTCTTGACCATAAACAACCATTTTTAAGCCTTTATCAAGTTTTCTCAAAGTCTCTTTATCAGAAAGTGAAACATTTTTAGGCGGAATATTGGCAATTTTGGCGACAATATTTTCAATATCTTCAACTTTAAGTATCACTTTACGTTTTGATGCAGGCTGTAAACGTTGTCCAGCACCTGCCTCATCAATAACATCAATCGCTTTATCAGGTAAATGACGATCATTGATATAACGTGCTGATAATTCACTCGCAGCCCGCAAGGCTTCAGGTGTATATTTCAATTCATGATGTTTTTCAAAACGTGATTTCAATCCTTTTAAGATTTCTACACTCTCTTCAACAGAAGGCTCATTGATATCAATTTTTTGAAAACGGCGTGATAAAGCATGGTCTTTTTCAAAAATACCCCGATATTCTTGATAAGTTGTTGACCCCATACATTTAATTTCACCAGCTGCTAACATGGGTTTTAGTAAATTAGAAGCATCCATTGCACTACCTGATACGCCACCCGCGCCAATGATCGTATGAATTTCATCAATAAATAAAATCGCACTGGGTAATTTACCGAGTTCTATTAAAACCACTTTGAGGCGTTTTTCAAAATCACCGCGATATTTTGTCCCTGCTAATAACATTCCCATATCTAGGGCATAAATAACACTTTGTTCCAAAATAGCGGGCACTTTTTTGTCAATAATCAGTTTTGCTAATCCTTCAGCAAGTGCTGTTTTACCTACACCTGCTTCTCCGACTAATAAGGGATTATTTTTACGCCGTCGACAAAAAATCTGCAATGCGCGTTCTATTTCATGTTGTCGCCCAATCAAAGGATCTATCTTGCCTGCCTTAGCTTGTTCATTAAGATTAACTGTAAAGACTTCTAAAGGATTTTTAGCGAGAGCGTCATCATCTTGATCATCTTCCTGATCTGCCTGCATTTCAGCAGGATTATTCTCAGATTTAGAAAGCCCATGAGAAATATAGTTCACAATATCCAAGCGGTAAATATCTTGCTGTTCAAGAAGAAACACCGATTGAGAATCACGTTCTGAAAGAATCGCAACTAATACATTGGTACAAGTCACTTCCCTTTTACCTGATGATTGCACATTAAAATGTGCCCGTTGCATGACACGTTGAAAACCGAGCGTCCCTTGTGTATCCCGTTGTAAATGACTGGCTAATTTAGGGGTAGTTTCTTCTACAAACTGAGATAATTCCTTTTTTAGGTCAGTTAAATCGGCACCACAAGCACGCAAGATCTTAATAACATTATCATTATCCAATAATACCAGTAATAAGTGATCTACTGTCATTAATTCATAACGCCTTTTGCGTGCTGCCTGAAAAGCAGTGTGCAGGGTTAATTCAAGTACTTTACTTAACATATTTAAACCTCTTTCATTTATGCCTTTTCCATTTTACACATCAGTGGATGTTCATTTTCACGTGCATAATCGGTGACTTGAATCACTTTTGTTTCAGCAATATCACGAGTAAATGTCCCACAAAGACCTTTGCCCTGTTGATGTACTTGTAACATAATATAAACGGCACGCTCTTGGTTCATGCCAAAAAAACGTTTTAAGACTTCAACGACAAAGTCCATTGGCGTATAATCATCATTCAAAAGTATTACCTTATAGCGTGATGGACGCTTTATTTTTGGTTTCGCTTCTTGAACAGCGATATCATCATCATACGTTGGATCGGAAGATTGTGCCATAGTTTGTTTTTTTAAGAAAAAAAGGGAAAATTGCAAGTATGGAAATTTCTGCCAGTTTTTTACGTCGCCTAATTGCGATGATATATGATAGTTTTTTATTATTTTCAGTATTATTTTTGGCAGCCTGTTTAGCTTATCCTCTTACTAAAGGAGAGGTTAGTTTAGGATACCAAATTTATTTGTTTATCGTGTGTTTTCTTTATTTTGCCTGGTCTTGGATACATGGTGGTCAAACTTTAGGCATGAAAGCATGGCGAATTCAATTACAATCTATTAATGGTCAAGCCATTACTTGGCGACAGGCTTGGTTGCGTTTTTTAATGTCTATTGTGTCATGGTTACCTTTAGGCTTGGGTTTTTTATGGCCTAAACGGTCTTGGCATGGTTGGTTATCGGACACACGTATTATTTTAAAAGTTAAAAAGAAATAAAGGAGTTTTATTAGGTGGAATATTATATCACTCAACTTAATAGCATTGTTTGGGGACCAATAATGCTAGCACTCATTCTAGGTACTGGCATTTTTCTCATGCTAGGGCTGCGATTGATGCCATTTCGTCAATTAGGCTATGGTTTTCGTATGCTTTGGCAGGGGCGTGTCGGTAATGGGGCTGGCGATATTACGCCTTTTGATGCTTTAATGACTTCGCTTGCAGCAACTGTTGGTACAGGTAATATTGCAGGGGTAGCGACTGCAATTTTTATGGGTGGTCCTGGTGCATTATTTTGGATGTGGTGTACAGCATTAGTTGGGATGGCAACTAAATATGGCGAAGCGGTTTGCGCTGTACATTATCGTGAAACTGATGAGGCGGGTAAATATGTCGGTGGTCCGATGTATTATATTAAAAATGGTTTAAAAAGCCATTGGGCTTGGTTAGGCACTGCCTTTGCGATATTCGGTGCTTTGGCTGGTTTTGGTATTGGTAATACGGTGCAAGCCCATTCTGTGGCAGATGTGTTGCATGCTTCTTTTGCGATACCAACATGGCTAACGGGATTAGTTTTAGCTGTATTAGTGGGATTTGTTTTAATTGGTGGTATTACTCGGATTGCTCAGGTGGCGGGCAAACTTGTGCCTATAATGGCTATTATATATATAATATGTGGGATAGTGATTTTAGCTTTGAATGCGGAAGAGATACCAGGTGCTTTTGAGCTTATTTTCACTTATGCGTTTACACCAATGGCTGCTACCGGTGGTTTTGCAGGTGCAGCGGTATGGGCTGCTATTCGTTTCGGTGTTGCACGCGGTGTTTTTTCTAATGAAGCAGGTTTGGGTAGTGCACCGATAGCACATGCCACAGCACGTACAAATAATCCTGTAAAACAAGGCATGATTGCCATGTTGGATCCGTTAATTGATACAATTTTGATTTGTACGATCACGGGTTTAGTGATTATTATTTCAGGAGAATGGACAAATGGTTTTTCAGGCGCACAGTTATCATCAGCGGCATTTGAACATGCTTTGCCAAATTTTGGTGGCTATGTGGTTACTTTTGGATTAGTGGTATTTGCTTTTACAACGCTATTAGGTTGGAGTTTTTATGGCGAAAAGTGTGTGGAATACCTTTTTGGTATTAAGTCTATTATACCGTTTAGGGTGTTATGGGTAATGGTGATACCCATTGGAGCAATGGGAAATTTAGAATTTATTTGGTTAGTTGCGGACACACTTAATGCGTTAATGGCTATCCCAAATTTAGTTGCTTTGCTCTTACTAAGCCCTATCATCTTTAAATTAAGTCGAGAATATTTTGATAATGAATGATTAATCTGTGTAGGGTGCTTAACATCACAAAAGGTGCGTGTGACGCACCCTACATTACCACTACAACACTTAAAAATTTCTAAACAAATGATGCATATAAAAAATCTCCTAAGTTTTTTAGTCGGTGTACTAATCTTCTTCAGTACACGTAATAGCCTGGCAGCGACTGACTGTGCCATACAAACCGACATCCCCCAAGCAGAGTGTGAAACTCTTGTTGCACTTTATACCAATACTGATGGTCCTAATTGGACAGATAGTCCTTCTAATAACTGGAATGTGACAAATACGCCTTGTAGTTGGACAGGTGTGACTTGTACCAGTGGACGTGTTATAAGTATTTATCGCCGTGAACTCAATCTAAACGGCAATATTCCTGATTTGAGTGCTCTGACGGCTTTGCAAGCGCTTGGTTTGGAGGGCAACAAATTGACAGGGCCAATTCCAGATTTGAGTGCTCTGATAAATTTGCAACAACTTGGTTTGGGAATCAATGAATTGACAGGACCGATTCCTGATTTGAGTGCCCTGACGGCTTTGCAAGAACTTTATTTGTATAGCAACCAATTAACTGGCCAGATTCCTGATTTGAGTGCCCTAACGGATTTGCGTGGTCTTTCTTTGTCTAGCAACCCATTGACAGGACCGATTCCAGATTTGAGTGCACTGACGGCTTTACAAAGGATTTATTTAGATTCCAACCAATTAACAGGACCGATTCCTGATTTGAGTGCCCTGACGGTTTTAGAAGTGCTTTCTTTCTCTCAAAACCAATTGACTGGAGAAATTCCTGATTTAAGTGCCCTGACAGCTTTGAACGATCTTTCTTTGAGGGGCAACGAATTAACTGGCCCGATTCCTGATTTGAGTGCTCTGACGGTTTTGGAAGGTCTTTCTTTGTGGAACAACCAATTAACCGGCCCGATTCCTGATTTGAGTGCTCTGATAAATTTGCAATGGATTTATTTGTCTAACAACCAATTAACCGGCCCGATTCAAGATTTGAGTGCTCTGACGGCTTTGCACTCTCTATTGTTGCATAACAACCAATTGAGTGGAGA
>DAOVTJ010000171.1 GCA_030633165.1 Thiomargarita sp.
ACAATTGAAAAACCTGCTGAAAATTTAGCACAATCATTTTTATCAGCTGATAGTTTTGTACTGGCTAAGGCAGAAGTCTATGCTTTGAAGGCAAAAATTGAAGCGGTGGGCACACCTTTAAAAGATTGGGATATTTCAATTAATTATGGTATAAAAACTGGTTTTAACCAAGCTTTTATTATTGATACTGAAACAAAAGAGCAACTTTGTGCGAATGATCCTAAAAGTGCAGAAATTTTAAAACCGCTTTTAAGAGGACGTGATATTCGTCGCTATAGCTCTGAATGGGCTGGATTGTGGATTATTAATTCACACAATAATCCCCCTGTGAATATAAATGATTATCCTGCGATCAAAACACATTTAGACAAATATTATCCACAACTTGAAAAACGACTTGACAAAGGAAAAACACCTTATAATCTCAGAAATTGTGCTTATTGGAAATCCTTTGAGCAAGAGAAGATTATGTATCCTAATATGACCACATTTTTGCCTTTTTTGTATGATAAAAGTTCTTTTTTTAGTAATGATAAATCTTTTATTATTACGGGTACATCACTAAAATATTTAGTTGCTTTCTTCAACACAACTTTTTTCAAGTTGTTTTTTAAAGACAAATTTCCTGAATTAGGAAAAGGCGTAGAATTGAGAAAGGTTTTTTTTGAAACAATTCCTATTCCTAAAATATCAGAAATTCAAGAACAAGCCTTTATCACTTTAGTCGACAAAATCCTCTCCGCCAAAAAGCAAAAAGCCGACACCACAGCCCTAGAAAAAGAAATTGATCAAATGGTATATGCGCTTTATGACTTGACACAAGAAGAAATTGCACTTGTTGAACAAGATAAATGATATTTTGACTATTTTTACATAAGTACTGAACCACAAATATACCAATGACAAGGCACATCAACTTAATATTACAGGTTTTGTCAAAAATACAGTTGATAACTCTGTATATATTGAAGCTGAAGGCAATGAAAAAGAATTATCGCGATTTTTGAATTGGTGTAAAATTGGTTCACCAAGCAGCAAAGTCATATCTGTAAAATTGACAGAAATGACCCTACAACATTTTGTAATCTTTGAAATTCATTATTGAAACTATTGAGGATAAAGGTAGAACCCTTTATCCTCACAGTTTATTTTTCTGAAGCAAGCGCACATTTTAAGTCTTGTTCAGCAGTACTATTTGCTTTAATAGCAAATTTTTCAACCAATATTTTTAAGACATTAGGCGTAATAAAACTTGGTAAGGTTGGACCCAGGTGTACATTTTTAATGCCCAGATATAATAGCGTGCAAAAAACCGCTACTGCTTTCTGTTCATACCAAGAAATCATCAATGAAAGTGGCAAACTGTTGATATCAGTTTCAAAGGCTTGAGCTAATGCTTGAGCAATTTTGATTGCTGAGTAAGCATCATTACATTGTCCAAGATCGAGTAATCTTGGAATACCACCAATATCACCAAATTCTTGTTTATTAAAGCGATATTTACCACAACCCAAAGTTAATATGACACAATCATCTGGAATAGCTTTGCTTAAATCTGTGTAGTAATTTCGACCCACTCTGGCGCCATCACACCCTCCGATAACAAAAAAGTGACGAATATCGCCTGAATTGACGGCTGCAACCACTTTATCGGCAACATTAAGCACAGCATTATGCCCAAAACCCACTGTAATCAGTTTTTCTGGCTCTGTTTTTTCAAAACCTGGGGCTGCTAAAGCGGCATCAATGACAGGTTGCCAGTCACCATACGAGACATGTTGTACACCAGGCCAACCAACGCGACCCGTTGTAAATATGCGTTCTTTGTACTCATCTCTTGGTCTTTGTATGCAATTTGTTGTCATCAAAATGCTACCTGGAAACGCTTTAAATTCCTTTCCTTGTTCTTGCCAAGCTCCCCCATAATTACCAACCAAATGTTTGTATTGTTTCAATTTGGGGTAACCATGAGCAGGTAACATCTCGCCATGTGTATAAATATTAATGCCCTTCCCCTCTGTTGCTTTTAGCAAAGAAAGGAGATCATGAAGATCATGCCCAGAAACTAATAGACAGTGCCCTTGTACAGGTGTTATCCGTACTTGTGTTGGTTCAGGGTGACCCAAAGTCTCTGTATGTGCTTGATCAAGTTGCGCCATAATTTGCAAATTGATTTCACCACATTTAAGAACATTGGCGAGTAATTGCTCAGAAGTCGTGTCTTCACGACTGACATAATCTAATGCATATTCTAAGAAGTCGTAAAACGTATCATTTTCATATCCAAAAACAATGGCATGATGCGCATAAGCGACTGTTCCTTTTAAACCGTACATGAGTAATTCTTGTAAGCCTGCTAAATCATCACCCAACTTTTCAATTTTCTTTGCAATGGAAAATTCGGCTGCTTGACTGATTAAGCTATCAATATCATCAGCGGGTTCAAAGCTTGCAGGACCTGTTAAAATATCAGCGACTGTATTTTCTTTCGCACAAGCAGATTCATATAATTGGCGTGCTAATAGACGTTTTTCTTTGAGAATCTGTATATGTTTAGCCAAAAAATCGGCATCAAAATTCACATTAGTAACACTATAAAACAAAGAGTCAACAAGTACCTTATCCAATTCAGAATTAGTGACGCCAAGTTTTCTGGCACGAGATAAATAATTGGCTATACCTTTAGCCAAATAAATGATGATATCTTGTACAGCAGCTGTTTTCGCATCTTTCCCACAAACCCCAATATCATAACAACCTGTACCATTACGTCCAGTTTGTTCACATTGATAACAAAACATTTCAGTGGACATGATTAAAAAAGATCTCCATTTTTTAGAACGCCCCTGTTGGGGCTAAAATAAATAAACTTATAAACCACACATTCCACCACCAGCACAGCAACTACCAGGTATACAGCTGGATTCAGGATTTTTTAAAACACTACTTTTCACCACTTGTCCACCGCTAATTAAACGGTTTACTGGACTATTGGCAGGTGTTGTGCCTAAATCTATTTTCGCATTAGCACAAACTTCTCCCCAAGTTGTCAGTTTTTCACTCATAGAATGTTTCACTTCTACAATTTGATTATTTTCTATACAATGATAATCATAAGTTGCCATTTTTATTCCTCTGTTATATAAATCAACTTCCAAAATACCAGCTAATCAAAAAATACAAACTGCCAGCCATAAAAGCGGAAATGGGGACAGTTACTAACCAAGCAGTAATAATCTTTATCAACATTTCTCGTCTGACATACTGCTTTTTTTCAATTTTGGATAGTTTCTTCTTCTCTTTCTTTGTGAAATCTATTTCACCACCAGCTTGCTTTGTCTTCAATTCAGCTTTTTTTGCCACTATCCGTATTTCAAGTTCTTCTTTTGCCGCCTCATCTATGAGACGTTCTTGTTTTTTACGCCACTTAGTTATTTTTTTATTAATAGATGTGATATGAAGTGCCTTCACACCTTCAACTTCATTTTCGTACTTTTGATATAAATAATATCGTAAATATCCCACACCAAAAACACCGCCAATAGCAATATGTGTTGAACTCACAGGTAAACCAAACCAAGATGCAATAATCACAACAATGGCTGAAGACATAGCAATTGACCATGCTCTGGTTTGATCTAAATCAGTAATTTCGCTGCCCACAGTTTTAATCAATTTAGGACCATAAGTGGCTAAACCAATCGCAATACCCAAAGCACCCACAACCATAACCCAAAGTGGAATGGCAGCTTTTGTAGTAATCGCACCACTTTCTAATGCTTCATAAATAGCAGCAACAGGACCAATTGCATTAGCAACATCATTAGCACCATGTGCAAAACATAACAGCGCAGCGGCGAAAATAAGGGGAAGGGTGAAAAGCTTATTAATATCACTTCTTTCATTAGAAAGGTGTTCTGCGGCTTTGATAATAAACGGTTTAACTATAAAATAGAGCACAAAACTAGACATACCCGCAATGAAAAGTGCGGTTTTAAAATCAATCTTTATGACCTTTTTAATCCCTTTGAGTGCTAAATAAGTAATAAATGCAAAACTCATTAGGGCTATTAAAAATGGAACAATTTTTTTAGCTTCTTCAAGTGTATTTTCTTTGTGAAAAATTCTATCTTGAATAATATAGAGAAATAGTGCCGCAATTACTCCCCCTAAAACAGGAGAAATAACCCAACTTGCTGCAATTTTACCCATTGTTGCCCAATTAACAATATTCCATCCTGTGGCAGCAATACCAGCTCCCATAACACCACCTACAATCGAATGTGTGGTTGAAACAGGTGCACCTAGTGCCGTTGCTAAATTTAACCACAATGCTCCGCCTAAAAGGGCAGATAACATGATCCAAATAAAAACTTGAGTATCATCAATCAAGCTAGCATCAATAATGCCTTTTTTGATGGTGCTCACCACATCTCCCCCTGCAAGTAAGGCACCACTGGATTCAAAAATAACAGCAATGATAATAGCAGCAAGAAGTGTTAATGCTTTTGAACCCACCGCAGGACCAACATTGTTGGCAACATCATTAGCCCCAATATTCATTGCCATATAGCCGCCAACCATAGCAACAAATGCCATGAAGGCAACTTGTGACATATCACTTTTTGCAAGCAAGATATATAGGGCAATCAGAACAAGAAACAGCACACCTATAGTGATCTTATAAAAGTCTTGATAATTTAAGTGTTTCATTACTATCCTTTAATGGCGTAACAGATGATTAGTCAACGCATCACGAATTTCGCTAGGACGCAAACGTCCTCCGACTTTTCCTGGCATAATATAGTCAATATTTTGTGCAAATATACGTTGCACTTCAAAAGCTGTTTTAGCCGCTCGCTTGCCGCTAAGATTTGCACTGGTAGACACTAAAGCACTGCCCCAAGAACGACATAATTCTCTCGTTTGGGGATGTGCTGTCACGCGTACGGCGATTTTGCTTGATTGCCCTCGTAAATAATGTGGCACCGTTTGTTTTGCTTGCAATAACCATGTTACCGCACCTGGCCATTTTGCAAATACTCGGTCTTCTAATAGTGGTGTTAAAGGCATAAGAAAAGGTGCTAGTTGTCTATAATTAGCAGCAATTAAAATCAAGCCTTTTTGCCAAGGACGTTGTTTAAGTTGCAACAAACGCAGCACAGCTTTTTCATTAAATGGGTCACAACCGAGACCATATACTGCTTCAGTAGGATAAGCGATGATATCCCCATCTTTTAAATGATGTGTGGCTTGTTTAAAATGCCAATTACTCATTTTTCAAATCTTTTAAATAAGGTGCATTGGCATCTTTGGTAGACAAACTCGGTTCCGTAAGAGGCCATTGTATCCCAATATCTGGATCATCCCAACGAATACTGCCTTCATCTTCAGGATGATAATAATCTGTACATTTATAGTGAAAATCAGCGGTGTCTGAAAGCACACAAAATCCATGTGCTAAACCTGGCGGAATATAAAATTGTTGATGCTCATCTGCGGATAAAGTCACGCCTACCCATTGTCCAAAAGTGGGCGATGTTTTGCAAATATCCACTGCGACATCAAATACACGTCCACTGGTGACACAAACCAGTTTGCCTTGTGGATGTTTTTTTTGAAAATGTAACCCGCGCAATACTCCTTTCGCGGACTAAGAGTGAGTATTATGTACTAAACTTTCTCGACTACCACCGTTCTCATCAGGCGTAGCATCGAAAATTTCTAGAGAAAAACCG
>DAOVTJ010000085.1 GCA_030633165.1 Thiomargarita sp.
ATGTGGTCCCATTGCCTTCTTGTGATGTCACTTCAATATTTCCACCGTGTTCTTGAATAATTTTATAGGAAATTGAAAGTCCCATACCAGTGCCTTCACCGATATCTTTTGTGGTAAAGAAAGGATCAAAAATTTTTGCGATGACCGTTTTGGGAATACCCTTTCCATTATCCTGTATTACTACATTAACCTTGTTATCTGTAACACGGGTTGTTATGGATATTTCTCCTTGTTTTTCAATGGCTTGTACGGCGTTAGTCAATAAGTTGAGAAAAACTTGGTTAATTTGTGACGGTGAACATTTGACAGGTGGAATATTGCCATATAGTTTGTTGATAGTGACTTTATTTTTAAACAAGTGTTTGGCAATTAATAAACTGTTATTGAGACACACATGCAAATCTACATGGCTGATGTTAGCTAAATCTAGGCGGCTGAAGTTTTTTAAATTGAGAACCAATTCAAATATTTGTTCTAAACCGTGGAGCGAATCTTTCAATAATTCATTTCCTGTGCTTTCATCTTCTTTCAGATCATTATTCCACTCTGTCACGATTTCTATTTGATTGTGTAATTTATCTTCATCCACGTTTTTCGATGGTAATAGGTCGAGTAACTTACTCTGTTCATGCACAATATGTTTTATTTTGGTAAACATGGATTGAATCAATTGCACATTACTTTTAATATAACCCAATGGCGTATTAATTTCATGCACTAATCCTGCGACCATTTGTCCAAGTGAAGCCATTTTTTCAGATTGGATGAGTTGCGATTGTGAGTCTTTTAATTGCGCTAATGTGTGTGATAATTCTTGGGTACGTTTATCCACTCGCAGTTCTAAGGTTTCATTGGCTGTTTGTAATTGCTGATTGCCACCATTAAGGGCTTTCTCGCCGAGGCGCGGGCGATTTCCTATTGAAGCAATCCAAAGTAGTAATAAGGTTGAAAATATGAACAAAGCATGACGATATGGACTACTTTCCTGCAAGCGGATATCCTGAAGAGTAACGTAAGTATGGGTTAGTGTATTAATTTTTCTTGCACCACTCAAAATCGCAATTTGTTCCAATAAAGCATCAATATAAGGTCTATACTTGAGTATGGTACGGGCATGAGAATTGATAATATCAATTTGTTCTTTCACTTCTTCAGAAGTCTCAGCGACAACTGTGGCCTGCATTTCACGGATAAGTTGTTGAACTTTATACTTTTTTACAGGAAGTAAGCTATATTTCAACACAGCTGATAACAACTGATTGACAGTAAGTGTCATAGCAACTGTATTTTCCAATGCGAGTAATTCAGCAACTGCTGTTGGAAAATAATGCTCTGAATTAGATAAAATAGCATTCACCCCTTTAAATTGCTCAATGTATTCACGTCTTTCTTCTAACTGAGCCAAATAAGCAATTTTTTGTTGGGGGGCTTGTGCCAAATTTTCGCCATAAATGGCGGTAAGATTAAATCCTTGCCAACGAACATGTGCTTCATTTAGGTCTATTAATGTTGTAGACAGTGCATCATAGTTATTATTCAAGGCTAAGCGTACATGTAATACTTGATCTATCCAAAGTGCGTCTAATTGTTTGATCTCAGCTAAGGTTTGAATAAGCTGGTTATGTTGCTCAGTATCAACTATTTGAGTCTTGTTATACAACAATACGAGAATTGCAATTAATAGGATAGCAAGAAAGAAGTTCAATACACGTAGTGATTTCATTCGAGTGATTCTCCTTGGTATGTTCCTGTTAATGTTTTAAGAAACTTGATGATCAACTGTTTTTCCTGTTTTGGAATTCGACGTCCCAATTGATGCATAGCCATAATATCTATTGCTTCTTTTAATGTTTTGGCAAAACCATCATGAAAATAAGGTGCGGTCAATGCAACATTACGTAGGCTGGGAACTTTGAATTTATAGCGATCATATTCTTTGCCTGTAACATTAAAACGTCCGAAATCTGCTGGGGTTATATTGCCACGTTTTTCAAAATAATCATTTAAGATACCAAAAACTTGATACAAATTACCACCAATGTTAATACCTTGATGACAGGCGATACAACCATATCGTTTAAATAAGGTATAGCCTTTTTTTTCATCACCGTTAATCGCGGTGTCATCACCACGTAAATATTGATCAAAACGAGCATTAGGTGTAATCAGTGAACGTTCAAAGATGGCGATGGCCTCTCTAATATTTTGGGGCTGAATCCCATCGGGGTATAATGCATTAAATGTTTTAAGATACGTTTGATCTTTTTTTAACTTGCTTATAACTTCTACCCAATTACTCCCCATTTCTTTGGGATGATGTATAGGACCATTCACTTGTTCTTCCAATGTGGCAGAGCGCCCATTCCAAAATTGACGGAAATTAAAACCGCTGTTAAATACTGTTGGCGAATTAATATCACCTTTAGCATTATTAATTCCAATGGAACGGGCTAATTGATCTGTTCCCCCTTTTTGTAAATCATGACAACTGACACAAGAGATAGTGTTATCGTGTGATAATCGTTTATCCTCAAAAAGCTGTTGCCCCAAGGCGACCTTTGCTTGATTTAGATCAATAGTCAATGGAATCGGGCTGATTGGTTCTTTTGCTAAAACAGTTTGTACAGCAAGTACTGCTAAGCAGACTGAAAATCTAAATGACATAAGTTCATCCTCTTATTTTGCAAAAAGATCTTTGAGTTTGTTAAAATAAGTGAGATGTAAAGGCATTTCTACATTATAACGTGCTAATAATTCAGGGTGTTGTTGCATGGCAAGATAATGCTGTATAGCGGTGTTGACCGTACTTTCTAAGAGTGATTTTCGGATCGGTTTGGGTAAAAAACGAAAAATTTGTGCTTGATTGATGAGTTCAATCAATAAGTGTACATCTTGCATTTCTGTCAAGATTATAGTGACAATTTCAGGACGAGCCTGTTTCAAGGCTTTAAGAGGCAAAGTCATATCATCACCATCCACAATTAAATCTGAAATAATTATTGCGAGATCTTCCTGATTGGCAATAATATCACATGCTGATTCTAATGTTGCGCATCTTTTAACAATATTACCTTGTTCGGCTAATATGTTATAAGTCTCAACATTATCATCAATGACCAAGATTTTTAAATCTTCTTGTTTTAATGGCGCAGTGGTATGATGATATAATTTCATACCAATCTGAGCTGCTAGAAGTATTCTATTTTGAATTTCCTCAAAATCCCAAGGTTTACTGATATAACGGAAAATTTCTGCATCATTTACAGCGTTGATAATCCCGTCCAATTCAGAATAACCTGTGAGTAACAAACGAACAGTATTGGGGGAGATTTGTTTCACCTGATGCAATAACTCTGTTCCCCGCATCTTTGGCATACGTTGGTCACTAATGATGACATGTACTGTCTCCTTTTTGATAATGTCCAAAGCTTCGTATCCATTCATGGCAGTATGAACATTATAGTCATCTTTAAATAAGATATATAAGGTTTTGAGTATCATTTTTTCGTCATCAACAAACAAAATTGTTGCTTTATCACTCATAAGCTTTGCTCCATAATTGCATTATGGAGTTCACTATATAACCATATTTTTTATATGTCAATAGTTCATGTTTTTTGAAGAGGCATTCTGCAAAAGTGTCTTGACAATTTTATTTATCCTCTGAAATTTCCTGCAAACGTTGTTCTGCTAAACGGGAGACAGCAGTACCAGGATAAATTTCTTGAATTTGCTGTAAAATGGCGGTTGCTGTGTCATAATCGTTTTGTTCTGTGTAGATATAAGCAATTTTTAATAACGCTTGGGAATGTTTCGGGCTATTTGGATATTGTTCTAATAAAGCACTAAAAGCAGGTAATGCTAAATCGAACTGTTTTTGGATATAATAAACTTCTCCCAACCAATATTGTGCATCATCTGCCTCCTCTCTTTGGGGATAACGTTTTAAAAAATCTTTCAATGCCGTCAATGCTGTCTCATAATCATCATTTTTAAGCAAGTCTAATATTTGTTGAAAGGCTTGGTTAGCATCCCCTACTGGGAGCTGTGCGGGTGAAACAATTACGTCTAAGGGAGGAGATTTTTGTAATTCTTCTAAATCGAAAAGTATATTATTTTGCGACTTTTTGACCAATTTTAATTGGTAATTTAATACTTCTATCTGTCCTTGTAAATTTTGTAGTGTTCTTTGTTGTTGAGACATTTTAAAAGACTGTTCTAGCACTGTTTGCCTTAATTGTCTCATTTGTCGTTCTAGAACATGTATATTATCCGCTATCACAGATAAAGGATGAAATAACAGTAGGGTACTGATACCTATAATGTATTTTTTGAGTAACATTTTTAGGATTCCGAAAAATGTCGGGAGAGGGAAATTCTTCCCGACTTATGAGTGGATTAAGGATAGACTAACTCAACACGACGGTTAAGTAGCCAAGATTCTTCATCATGTTCTAGTGATGAGGGTCGTTCTTCACCGTAGGGTAAAATCATTAATTGATCTTCCTGGACACCTAAAATTTTCAACATTTCTTTACTGGTATAAAGACGCAATTCAGCTAAAGCTAAATTATATTCACGTGAACCCCGCTCATCAGTATGCCCTTCTAATCTGAGCCAAGCATCAGGATGCTCAATAAGATAATTAGCATGTTCTTTAAGTATATTTCGTGCCTCTGCAGAAATATTGCTATGATCATAATCAAAATAGATGGTTCGCCGACTAGGAATACCAGTGACATCACTAATTTCTAATGGGATAATATCGGCTATTTCTACGGGAACAGTGGATTCTGTTGCTGTTTCTTCCAAAATATCTGGTATGATTGGAGGTTGTGTGGTCAATGTTTCGACCTCTTCTTTTTTCTCACCTTGAGTCGTACACCCAACTAAAACAAGTGCTAGTATTAAATATAGCCATTTATTCATAAAAAAAACTCCTTAATCAAAGAAGGGTGACCAAGCGGGTTCACGTACTTCACCAAGCGCTTCTGCCAAACGTTGATGCACCCGCCCATCTATCGACACTGCCGATAAGGATGTTCCCGTTGTATACAAAATCATACTACCATTTGGTGCAAAACAGGGAGATTCATCTAAAGAGGTTTTGGTAAGTATTTTATATTGTTTGCTTTTTAAATCCAGCACAGCAATCTGATATCCATTACCTCCATTATGCAATAAAGCGAGTTGTTCACCATTTGGCGAAAAACGGGGGCGTGCATTATAACTCCCTTTAAAGGTTAAACGTTGTGCTTTTGCACCTTGGCTTGATATGCGATAAATTTGTGGTCGTCCTCCTCGATTTGATGTAAATACCAAAGATTTTCCATCCGGTGACCATTCTGGTTCTGTATCAATCGCAGGATTATTGGTCAGACGAGTTAATGCGCTATCTTGCAAATTTAGAATATAGATTTCAGAATTACCATCTTTCGATAAGGTTAAAGCTAAACGTGTCCCATCAGGTGACCATGCAGGTGCTGCATTCATACCTTGTTCAGCTGAAACTACCTTGCGTTGCCCTGTGCTGATTTCTTGTATGTAAATCGCCATCCCTTTATTTCTCCCATCACCTTGATAAGTCACATAAGCAATATGTTGCCCATCTGGCGACCAAGTAGGTGAAAAAATAGGTTCTGGACTTTCTAACATCATACGTGGATTAGCCCCATCAACATCAGCAATATACAGGTGATATTGCACTTTTTTGTCATTACGTTGCACAGTCACATAAACAATTCGAGTACTAAAAACACCCCGTTCTCCTGTCAAAGTATGATAAATTTGGTCACTGATTTGATGAGCAATTTGTCGTATGTTTTGAGTATTGGCAGGATAACGGTAACCGATCATTTGCTTTCCTTTCAAGACATCAAAGAGTTCAAATTCAACGGTGTAAGCGCCTTCTCTACTCAAAATACGTCCAACCACGAGATGTGGCATACCAGCGGCTTGCCATTGTGAAAATTGAATTTGATTAGAATCAAGCGGTTGTTCTGGTAAGGTGTGTTTTGGCATTATCGCAAAACGTCCCGTGCGATATAAATCTTCAGAAACAATTTTGGCGATATCTTCAAATAATGGTGATAAACCTGTTTCTAAAGTAAAGGGGGTTATGGCTATAGGTTGCCCTCCGCCTTCTGTCCCTCCCGTGATGTCGATGGTTAAGATGGCATGGCTTT
The DNA here is from genome assembly GCA_030633165.1 of Thiomargarita sp. Lineage (GTDB taxonomy): Bacteria > Pseudomonadota > Gammaproteobacteria > Beggiatoales > Beggiatoaceae > DAOVZS01. The sequence continues at coordinate 6,186 of DAOVTJ010000085.1, forward strand.
GGTTGAATAAAGTGAGATAAGTTAATAAACAAAAAAATAGTGTTCGCATAATTGACCTATTTGCTAAATCTAAAGTTAAACTCTCTAAAATCACTTAATACATCATAAGGCACTGGTAAGGGTGAGGCATTATAAACCGCTTGAAGTGCTGAAGTATCAAAATTATTATTGCCACTATATGTGCTAATTTTAGCAGTTATAACAGTCCCTCCTGGTTGTATACGTATTGTCATTATACAGGATAAGCCGCTGTAATGACCACTGGGTCGTTTCCATTGTTGCTTTACTTTTCTTTGAATAAGCGTGAGAATTTCTTGAATCCGCTTTTTTTTCTTGGCAGCTTTTCGTTTTTTCTCGGCTTCTTTGGCTAAAAGTGCAAGTTTTTCTGTTTGTAGACGTCTTTTTTCTGCTAATTGACGTGCTTTCTCTTCGGCTTGTAAACGTTTCTTTTCAGCTAGTTTATGTGCTTTCTCCTCTGCTTGTAAACGTTTTTTCTCAGCTAGTTTATGTGCTTTCTCCTCTGCTTGTAAACGTTTCTTTTCAGCTAGTTGACGTGATTTCTCCTCAGCTTGTAGACGTTTTTTTTCAGCTAGTTTACGTACTTTTTCCTCAGCTTGTAGACGTTTTGTTTCAGCTAGTTGACGTGCTTTCGCTTCGGCTTGTAAACGTTTTTTCTCAGCTAGTTTATGTGCTTTCTCCTCTGCTTGTAGACGTTTTGTTTCAGCTAATTGACGTACTTTTTCCTCTGCTTGTAGACGTTTTGTTTCAGCTAATTGACGTACTTTTTCCTCTGCTTGTAAACGTTTTGTTTCAGCTAATTGACGTGCTGCTTGTATACGTTTTTCGTCAGCTAATTGACGTGCTTCTTCTTCTGCTTGTAGACGTTTTTTTTCTTCTCTTGCCGCAAGCCATTGATTTTCATCAACTGCGACAGCTTGTATCATATTTTCATGTATCTTGGGCGGTTTAGGTTTTATTGACCAATCAACACCGATAAATATGATCGCCAGTAGCAAGGCGTGAAAAATAAAAGCTTGGAGAAAAGGAATGAGTTTATCCCACATGCTGCTATTCCATCGGTTTTGTCAGTAAGCCCACTTTTTCCACCCCTGCCTCTTGTAATAATGATATGATTTTCACAACTTCGCCATAAGCGACACGCTCGTCACCTCTGACCAACACCTGTGAATCTGAGGCAAACTGCTTGAGTGCTATTATACGAGTCAATAAAGTGGATGTTGAAAGTGCTTGTTTGTCTTCATCTAAAAATACTCTTCCCTGTGCATCAACGGTGACGATGATATATTTCGTTTCTTGCTCAGGGATAACGCTTTCAGATTGTTCAACAGCGGGTAATTCTACCTCCACGCTTTGAGTCAATAAAGGAGATGTGATCATAAAAATAATTAAGAGTACCAACATTACATCAATATAAGGCACAACATTCATATCAGAAAGACGACGACGACGGTAGCGAGAACGTGACATAGTTATTAGTTATCAGTTATGTTTTACGTTGTAAAATACCCACAAATTCATCTACAAATGTCTCATAGCGGGTTGTTAAACGTTCAACCTTATCGACATAAAAATTATAAGCCATAACGGCAGGAATTGCTGCAAATAAACCCATTGCTGTAGCAATTAATGCCTCAGAAATGCCAGGTGCGACCATTGCTAAAGTCACTGTTTGTACTCCGCTCAATGCGTGAAATGAATTCATAATTCCCCAAACGGTGCCAAACAAGCCGATATAAGGACTAACAGAACCAATCGTTGCGAGTGCAGCTAATTGGCTATCTAATTCATCTAATTCACGATGTTGTGCCACGCGCATAGCACGTTGTAAGCCTTCTAAAACAATATTAGGGCTAATATTAGCTTGTTTACGCAATGTCACAAATTCCATATACCCTGATAAAAAAATATGTGCAATACCTGTTGGTCCGTTATCTTGGCTATTAAAGTGCTTGGATAAGGCACTCAAGTCTTTATCTTTCCAAAAACGCTTTTCAAAATTACTGGTCGCCACATAAGCCTTTTTTAAAGAACGACCTTTCTGAAAAATCAAAAACCATGAATAAAAAGAAATCAATAATAATAGCAACATAACCAACTGTACTAACAAACTGGCTTGTGTGACTAATTGTAATAATGATAATTCAGTCATTTTTTTCCGTTATCAGTTTTTGTAAGGCTGTTTTAATTTCCCTTGGAAACCCCATAGGGCGTAAACTAAGGGTGTTCACAGCCACTATTTTAACATGCGCCTTACATAGGATATTATGCTGATGTAAGACTTGTTGTGTCATTATCAAACTAGCTTTTCTTAACTTAGTGATATTAACTGTGATATCCAATAAGTCATTAAAAAGAGCAGGTTTTAAATAATCTATAGAAAATTGCTGTACCATTAGTATAAGCTTATATTGCTCTTTGAGGTGCGTTTGTTCAAATCCTGCTTCCCGTAACCATTCTGTGCGTGCTCGCTCCAGAAATTTTAAATAATTAGCATAATATACAACACCTGCTGCATCTGTATCTTCGTAATAAACACGAACTGGCCATATAAAATGATGAATCATTATACTTGAACCTCTATTTTTGTGATATTTTTCTTCTCCTACATCCAAATAACTTCAATTCTTTCACCCACCGCCTCTCGTTTACCTACCTTATTCCAATCTTTCACTTCGCCCCGACTAAAAATGATCAACCATCCTTTTTCTAAATTCAACCGATCCAAATATTCAAGTAATTGCTCTTTTCCCAGTGTGAGGGCGTTATTTCTACTGAGTTTTAATTCAAAAGCAAAGCGTTCACCTGCGAATTCAATGCATAAATCAAGACGTCCTAAACCTGCGGCATATTCTCGGGTAATATGTCCACCGCCATTAACAATGCGTTGTAACCAAGCCATAAATAATAAATGATGGGCTGCTTCTGTGTAAGTACGGCGTTTTGTTAGTAATTCACTATGTTGCTTATAAAATTCAATATATTTGGATAACAGTTTCTCAATATCCAGTTTACCATTAGGTTTAACATACCATCTCGGATCAATGCCAAGCATTTCTTCTTGATAAGCAGTTAATTCTCTGGGGATAATTTCACGATAAATCGGATTAGCAATTTCTAAGCCAAAGGTGCCTTTACAAATTAACCCTAAATCAATTAAGTATTGTCTATCTTCAGTCAGGAAATCTGTGATTTCTTTATTATTTTCACCGATCAAGATAGATTCAATAATTCTTGCCACTCTTGGCTCTGTTAATTTATCTGCTAATTGATCTAAATGTACATCTCGTCGTTTTATTAAAATTTCTGCCGCATTATCAACATCTTTTTGAGTGACTTCTTCTTTCCAATCAATAGCTTCTTCATCAAAACATAATTCTCGTCCTAAAGCATTAACTAACCAAGGTTGTCCTTGCGTTAAGTGAAAAACTTGTTTTATGGCGTCTTGGGTAAAAGTTTGTCCTGTGGCTTGGGTATGTTGGTTGTATAAATCTTGAATTTGTTCCAAAGTGAAATTCTTCAAAAGAATAGATTTCTCTTTAATATTAAAGGCTGATCCACCGACAATATAACGTTTTGAGGAATCTGAATAAATTCGATAATCACGAACATCGCGTAAACCTATTAAACATAAGGCGTGTGGAAAAGCGTTGGGACGTTTGGTATAACCTGACCGTAATTGACGTAATACTGAAAGTAATCCATCTCCAATTAAAGCATCTACTTCATCCATTAAGATAACTAAAGGTTGGGGTAACTCCATACACCAACGCGATAAAAAATCATTGATTCCATTTTGCATTGAACGAATTTGAAAACAGTCTTCTTGAGGTTTAAAACTTTTTGGCAAATAAATTCGCGCATTAGATTCAAATTCACTAATAATTAACTCATTTACCGCTGCAATATCATTACGAAGGGGTTGTGCCCCTTCGACATTAATATATAACGCAATATATTTTCCCTCCTCATTCAAATGATGCATCAATTGCAACATTAATGTCGTTTTCCCTGTTTGACGAGGGGCATGTAATATAAAATAGCGTTTATTTTCAATGAGTTTTTTGAATATCTCAAAATTATTCGGTGGTGCGACCATGTAATGATCGGTGGGTACACAAGGTCCTGCGGTG
>DAOVTJ010000046.1 GCA_030633165.1 Thiomargarita sp.
ACATGCACCAAGCCTTCTACGCCTTCTTCGATTTCTACAAAGCAGCCGTAATCTGCGAGATTAGTCACTTTTCCAACCATACGTGCAGCGACTGGGTAACGACGTGCGAGATCAAGCCAAGGATCTTCACCCAATTGTTTAAGTCCTAAAGAGACTCTGACACGTTCACGGTCAAATTTGAGTACTTTAACATCTATTTCAGCGCCAACTTTGACGACTTCATTAGGATGTCGAACACGTCTCCAAGCCATATCAGTGATATGTAAGAGTCCATCTACGCCCCCTAAATCAACAAAGGCACCATAATCAGTTAAGTTTTTAACAACGCCCTGTAGTACCATCCCTTCTTGCATGCTTGCTAATAAATTTTCACGTTCTTGGTCATTCTCTTTTTCAACCACAGCACGACGTGAAACAACAACATTGTTGCGCCGTTTATCTAGTTTTATAACTTTAAAATCTAGCGGTTTATTTTCCAAATACGTGGTATCGCGTACTGGGCGTACATCGACTAAGGAGCCAGGTAAAAACGCACGGATATCATTCATGTGGACTGTGAATCCGCCTTTTACCTTTTCTGTAATGATACCTGTAATCGTTTCTTGAGATTCTAAAGCGGTTTCCAGTACTGCCCAAGCAGCGGCACGTTTAGCTTTTTCACGGGATAATTTGGTTTCCCCAAATCCATCTTCTACCGCTTCTAAAGCAACCTCAACTTCATCACCCACTTCAACATCAAGTTGATGATTTTCGTTGTAAAATTGTTCAATTGGGATAACGCCTTCAGATTTTAGGCCTGCATTGACAATGACCACATCTTGACGTATATCCAATATTGTGCCCATGACAATACTGCCAGGCTTCATATTTTTTTCAGATTGACTTTCTGCAAATAATTCGGCAAAGCTTTCGCTCATATCATTTATCGGTGATCAGTGAACCTGTCAGTTAGTGATAAACTGAATCAAGTTTTTCTGATTTATTAAAACCGCAATACCACTGCGGGTTGATTAGTAATATTCACTTTGTGCAATGGAAATTGTTCAAAGTGACCCTGTGGTGCTTGGCACCATCCTTTCTAAAATACACGCTACCACTTTTTCAATCGAAATATTCGAGGTCTCAATGATGTTGGCATCAGTTGCCGCGATCAATGGGGCAATGGTTCGTGTGCTATCTCGTTTATCTCTTTCAGCTATCTCTGTGATGATATTGGGAAGCTTAGCATCTATTCCTTTTTCTTTCAACTGTTTATAGCGCCTATTGGCACGTTCTTCACAAGTGGCTGTTAAAAAAAACTTGTTTGAGGCTGTCGGAAAGACAACAGTCCCCATGTCACGACCATCTGCAATTAAGCCTGGGGCTTGGAGAAATGCACGTTGTCTGGCTAATAAAGCTTGGCGTACTGCAGGTAAAACCGCAATTTTTGAGGCTGCAATGCCAGTGCTTTCGCTACGTAATACTTGTGATACATCTTGCCCATCTAAAAGCACTTGCGTCCCACTGAGATCTGGTAGGGGAGCAAAATGGATTTTTAAGGTGTGGGCTAAGTGTGTTAATGCGTTTTCATCTGAAATATTGTGATGTTTAGCGGCTAAGGCTAATACTCGATACATGGCCCCACTGTCGAGTGTATGCCATCCTAAATGTTTTGCTAGTCTTAGGCTAACTGTCCCTTTACCTACACCGCTGGGACCATCTATGGTTATGAGTGGAATGTTGCTCATTAAGTAATATTAATTCCAGCTGTTTGTGCTAAATTGACAAAATTTGGAAATGATGTGGCAACATTAGCACAGTCTTCAATAGTTATTGTTTTCTTGGCACGTAAAGCGGCTATTGTAAATGCCATTGCTATGCGGTGATCACCATGACTATTAATAACACCGCCTTGTATTTGTCCGCCTTGTATGATCATGCCGTCTGCTGTGGCTTGAGCATTTATCCCTACTGCTTGTAATCCATCAGCCATGACTTGAATACGATCACTTTCTTTCACACGCAATTCTTTTGCACCTGTTAAAACGGTTTCGCCTTGTGCACAGGCTGCTGCAATAAATAAGACTGGAAATTCATCAATGGCTAAAGGGACTTGGTCTTGTGGGATGTTAATGCCATGCAATGTGCTGGCGCATACTCGAATATCAGCGACAGGCTCTCCACCAATATTGCGTTGATTATGTAAGCTAATGTTTGCGCCCATTTCTTTCAAAATTGCTAGAACACCGGTGCGGGTGGGATTAATACCAACATGTTCTAATAAAATATCAGATCCTGGGGCAATAGTGGCGGCAACCATAAAAAATGCTGCTGAGGAAATGTCAGCGGGGACATCAATTAACATACCTTGTAATTTACCACCGCCTTGTAAACTAATTGTTTGTCCTTTTCGTTTAACTGTGTAGCCAAATCCTGCTAACATGCGTTCTGTATGATCACGAGTTGGGGCAATTTCTGTGACTGAAGTCGTCCCGTTGGCATATAATCCCGCGAGTAATAAACATGATTTGACTTGGGCACTAGCAATGGGCATTGTATAATTTATACCTTGCAAATGCCCCTTCATAATTTTTAATGGCGGTGTTCCACTTGTCTCAATTTGTGCGCCCATTTTTGTCAAAGGTTCAGTGACGCGGCGCATGGGACGGCGTGTTAATGAGGCATCCCCTCTCATTTCTACTGAAAATCTTTGTCCTGCCATTAAGCCTGATAATAGGCGCATTGATGTGCCTGAATTACCTAAATATAATGGTGCTTTTGGGGATTGCAAGCCATGTAATCCCACGCCTTGTATTGTGACATGTCCATTCTTATCTTTTTCAATTGAGACACCCATGGCAGTAAAGGCGGCTAAGGTTGCTAAAGTATCTTCACCTTGTAAAAAACCTTTGACTTGTGTTGTGCCTTGTGCTATAGCACCTAACATGATGGCACGATGTGATATGGATTTATCACCTGGAACACGACATGTCCCTTGTATTGTTCCGCCTGGCTTAACAATGAATTTTGTTTTACGTTCAAAGTATTTATCACGGGCTATTTTTGCTTTGGTGAAAATACGGGTTATATTTTGGCTATCACCCTGTCGAATCGCTTCTGCCAGTTGAGCAAGATTACTATTAAAATGTTCTAATACATTGAGAATGGCATCTTTATTGGCAAAACAAATATCATGCCACATACGTGGATCACTTGAGGCAATACGAGTAAAATCCCGAAAGCCTCCAGCAGCAAATCGAAATATTTCAGTCCGATCATCCATTGTTGCTAAGGTATCTACCAAGCTATAGGCTAACAGATGGGGTAAATGACTAGTTGCAGCTAAAACATCATCATGATGCTTTACTGACATCTCTACTACTTCTGCCCCTGTTTGTTCCCACATTGTTTTGACAAGTGTTGTTGCTTGTAAATCTGTTTCTGGCAAAGAGGTGAGTATTACGCGACGATTTTGAAATAATTCTGCAAATGAGGCGGCTACACCACTTTTTTCTGTACCTGCGATAGGATGTCCTGGGACAAAACGTGAAAAATGTTGCTTTAAATGTTGCTTTGCATCTGCAATGACGCTAGCTTTAGCACTGCCAACATCGGTGATAATCGCTTGGGGAGACAAGGTTTCTCGTATACATGCAAATGTTTCAGCCATTGCGCCTAATGGCACTGCAACAATCACGAGATCAGCATTTTTTACAGCTTCTGCGGGGGTCGTGTCATAACGATCTATAACACCCAATTCAATAGCATGTTGTAGATTGGGAATATTGCGTCCACAACCGACGATCTCTCCAGAGGCACCGATTCTTTTTAGGGCTCGAGCTAATGATCCACCGATCAGCCCCACTCCAATAATGGTAAGACGTTGAATTAACATATAGTCTTTATTTGATACTCCATTCTTTCACGAGACGGTTTCCTTGCGCCACTTGTTCGCTAGACATCCTTTTGATTAGGAAATTTCGTCCCTTATTTGCTTCTTTGTCCCCTTGTTTACTCGCTAAGGTGAGCCATTGATAAGCGATGACCATGTTTTTCTTCACACCTTCGCCTTTATAGTACATCATACCAATATTTTTTTGTGCGTCCGCACGTCCCTGATTAGCCGCTTTGCGAATCCAATAAATAGCTAAGCTACAATCACGCTCTACCCCTTTACCTGCATAGTATAACTGTCCTAATCCACTTTGTGCTTTAGGCATGTCCTGCTCTGCTGCTTTGCGAAACCATTTTTCAGCTAAAACAAAATTTTGAGTGACCCCTTTACCAGTGTAATACATAAATCCCAACCAATATTGTGCATCAGCATCATGTCGTTTGGCAGCTTTACTATACCACCGTAATGCAACGGCTAAATCCTTATAGATTCCTTTGCCAGTATGATACATCAAGGCGAGATTGTATTGTGCTTCTGGTAATCCTTGGTGGGCAGCTTCTCGAAACCATTTTCTTGCTTTGATAAAGTCTTGAGTCACGCCTTTACCTTCAAAATACATCAATCCTAAATGGTTTTGTGCAATTGCTAAGCCTTGTATTGCCGCTTCTTTATAGTCACGTGCTGCTAATTCAAAATTTCCGAGTTCACAGTTAGTTTTAGCTTGTTTGAAAATTTCTGTTGCGTTTTTGTCTTTATGTGTCACCAATTCAAGCTCATTAGCTTTATCAGTGTATTTGGGGACTGCTTCTTCATAAGAAATAACAACATTACCAATTTCTGGTGTTGTGCTACATCCTGAGAGCCAAAATAAAAAACATGATAGTAAAAAGACTTTACCTGACATAATTAAAAAAGGAATTATTTAATTAAATTGATGTAAAAACCGTAAATCATTTTCAAAAAATAAGCGTATATCATTAACACCATAATATAACATTGCTAAACGTTCTACACCCATACCAAAGGCAAAGCCTGTAAATTGTTCGTTGTCAATCCCTACTTGGGAAAATACATTGGGATGTACCATACCACATCCAAGCACTTCTAACCACCCGCTTTGTTTACATACACGACATCCAGCACCGCCACAGACAACACATTGTACATCAACTTCAGCAGAGGGCTCTGTAAAAGGAAAATAGGAGGGGCGAAAGCGTACTTGTAAATCCCGTTCAAAAAATTGTTTGAGAAAATCATCTAAAATGCCTTTCAGATCGGCAAAACTGACATTTGTATCAACCATCAAACCTTCAACTTGATGAAACATCGGTGTATGTGTCACATCTGAATCGCAACGATAAACCCGCCCAGGCGCAATAATTTTGAGCGGTGGTTTTTTCTCTTTCATCACATGAATTTGCACTGGCGATGTGTGAGTTCGCAAAAGCGTATGGATATCAAAATAAAATGTATCATGCATCGCCCTGGCGGGATGATGTGCGGGAATGTTAAGGGCTTCAAAATTATGATAATCATCTTCAATTTCTGGACCTTCTTCAACACTAAAGCCCACTTGTGCAAATAATTTTTCAATCCGTTGTAAAATTTGTGTAACAGGGTGCAGCCCCCCTTTAGCATGTCCACGTCCTGGCAAAGTAACATCAATGCGTTCAACTGCAAGTTGTGCCTCTAACTTTACTGCTTGCAAAGCTTTAGTTTGTGTTTCAATCGCTTGTTGTACTATTTTTTTCGCTTCGTTAATTTTTTGACCCGCTTTGGGACGTTCTTCAGGTGATAATTTGCCAAGTTGCTTGAGTTGTGCAGTGAGTATCCCTTTTTTGCCTAAAAAGTGGACACGTACAAGATCGAGGGCGTCTAAATCATGGGATTTTTGAATATTTTGTTGGGCTTGAGTTATAAGTTCTTGGATTGACTGCATTTTTTTACGCAAAGATTATGGTTGGTTGGATTATATATATTTTTGTAAGTATTTTATATCACACGGGATTAGCATGTTTCAATTCAAGTTTAATACCCAATAACAAACATAATAACAAGATACTCAAAATTAATCCATTACCAAAACGGACGTATGGCGTACTACCTTGGTAAGCTTGGGCTGGACTGCGTAAAGTTATGATTTGAAATTGCGGTGTATGCATTATTATTTTACCTTTGGTATCAATCACCGCTGAAATGCCAGTATTGGTGGCTCTGAGCAAATATCGACCACTTTCTAAAGCTCGCATACGGGCAATTTCTAAATGTTGGTGAGGGGCTATTGAGTCTCCAAACCAAGCATCGTTGCTAACATTCACTAATAATGTTGCTGCAGGTAAACTATTGCGTATTAAATCTCCAAAGGCATCTTCATAACAAATTGAAACACCTATTGTTTGTCCTGTACTTGATATTTGAGTTTGGTGTGCATTGCCTGCTGAAAATTCAGACATGGGGACGTCAAGCAATTTTAATAAATTTCCAAGGATGGCTTGTAGTGGAATATATTCACCAAAAGGAACTAAATGTTGTTTATAATAAACTCCAGGTTTTGTACCGATTTTGATCACGCCATTAAAATATTTATCCTCTTTTTTCATCACAGGAATACCGATTAAAAAATCTGGTCCCTGATTTAACTGTTCAAAAAAAGTTGGAACATATTTTTGGATGTCATGGAGAAATAAGGGTACTGCTGTTTCTGGCCAAATAATGAGATCAGCATCGCTGTGGGCTTGGCTTAATTTCAAATAACGGTTTATGCTAGCTAGTTGAAAGCCTGATGACCATTTGAAATCTTGGGGAATATTGCCTTGTACCAGTGCTATTTGTAGTGGTTTACCAATAGGACTTGTCCATGATATCCCTGATAATAGCCAACCTCCGCCCCAAAGTACTATTAATGCATATACTGGCAGTAATTTTCTCGTTTGATAGATATAAACAATAAGGCTGGCTGTTAATACTGTTATCCAACTCACACCATATACCCCTAATATGGGGGCAAATCCATTTAATGGCGAATCAATTTGACTATATCCCAAGCTTAACCAAGGAAAACCAGTAAATAACCAAGCACGTATCCATTCTAACACTGTCCAAGCTGCTGGAAAGATTAATACTAATTTAGTTGGTGTGTTATTTGAGCGTGTCAGTAAATAACCGAGCACCGCGGGATAAAGTGCCATAAAGCACACAAAAGCGATTGTTAAAACAATAGCTCCTACCAGCGGAATGCCGCCAAATTGATAAAAACTGACATATACCCATGATACTCCCACACCAAACATGCCAATACCATAAAGTAAACCACGCCAAAATGCCCGTTGTGGCGTTTGCCAAAGAATAAACAACAGGGCAGGCGATAATACTGCAATTGGAAATAAAGAATATGGTGCAAATGATAAGGGTAAACAAGCGCCTGCTACTAAGGCAAGACAGTCACCTAAATTGATCCGTTTCACAAACATTTCACTCGTAACCATTGAACACGCCGCTTATCAGCACGTATTACTTCAAAATGAAAATTATCAAGTGCTATATTTTCACCACGTTTTGGTAAATGTTCAAACGCCTGTACAACTAAACCACCAATTGTATTAAATTCTTTAGTATTTAAGGAGACTTTAAAATAATTATTAAAGACATCTATTGGGGTAAGTGCTTGTACGAGATATAAACCATTATTTGTCGTATTGATGAAATTTTCATTATCAATATCATATTCATCATCAATATCACCAACAATTTCTTCAATAACATCTTCAATCGTGACTAAACCTGCTACACCGCTATATTCATCAACAACAATTGCCATGTGGTTGCGACTCGTGCGAAATTCACGTAGTAATACATTTAGGCGTTTGCTTTCTGGAATAAAAACTGCTGGTCGCATTAAATCACGCAGATTAAATTGATTAATATCGCCTTTTGCATAATATTCAAGAAAATCTTTAGCTAAAAAAATACCTTGAACATCATCCCGATTCTCTTCGACTACAGGAAAACGCGAGTGTCCTGTTTCAACAATCTTTTTGAGTAAATGTGTGGGGGACGAATGTAATTCTAAAACTTCCATTTGTACCCTAGGAATCATCACATCACGTACATGTTTTTCTGAGACTTTTAATGCGCCTTCAATCATTCCCAAAGATTCTGTACTGAGTAAATTTCGTTGTTTAGCATCACGTAACAATGTAATCAATTGTTTTGTGTCTTGTGGTTTATTAGATAAAGAGTCTTTAATACGAGCAAACCAAGACATGGAAAAGATTTTCTCCTCGAAAGGATAATAGATGGAAATCATGATATTTTAACTAACCGTTTCGTAAGGATTAGGATAATCTAAATCGTGTAAGAGACGAATTTCAAGGCTTTCCATGACTTGCCTTTGGGATTCTTCAATATGATCATAGCCTAATAGATGCAAAGTACCATGTATCACAAGATGTGCCCAATGAGCGTATAAAGATTTTTCTTGTTCAGCCGCTTCCCGAGCAACAAGTGGTGCACAAATAACAATGTCCCCTAATAACGGTATATTTATACCTGGAGGACATTCAAAGGGAAAAGACAATACATTGGTAGAACCAGTTCGATGTCGCCACGTTTCATTTAATTGGCTTGATTCTGCTTCATCAACAATACGAATTGTTAATTCAACATCTTGTTGACAAGCCGCATTAACCCATTCCCTTAGACTTTCAGTATTAGGTAAATTGGGTGCTTTACTGGCATATTGTGTGTCCACGTTCACGCTCATAATTGTTTTTTTGTTTGGCGTTCAGCACGGTCATAAGCATTAATAATACGTGCGACAATGGGATGCCGTACGACATCCTTAGCACCAAAAAAGGTAAAACTTATGCCTTCAACCTCTTGAAGTATATTAATAACATGACGTAAACCTGATTCACGTTCTCGGGGTAAATCTATTTGGGTAATATCCCCTGTTATGACAGCAGTCGAATTAAAGCCAATACGGGTTAAAAACATTTTCATTTGCTCAATGGTAGTATTTTGAGCTTCATCAAGAATGATAAAAGCATCATTCAATGTACGTCCACGCATATAGGCTAAGGGGGCGATTTCAATGACATGGCGTTCTATCAATTTTGCTACGTGTTCAAATCCTATCATTTCATACAAAGCATCATACAAGGGACGTAAATAAGGATCGACCTTTTGGGCTAAATCACCAGGCAAGAATCCGAGATGCTCTCCAGCCTCCACCGCAGGGCGTACTAAGACAATACGACGAATTTCTTCATGCTCCAAAGCTTCGACTGCACAAGCGACTGCGAGATAAGTTTTTCCCGTACCAGCTGGTCCAACCCCAAAATTAATATCATGTCGTACAATCTGAGTTAAATATTTGCATTGATTAGGACCTCGCCCTTTAACCATGACGCGACGAGTACGAATAACAACTTCTGCCCCTTCAGGTGATTCTATAAGGGCATCAACATTAGCTTCTTGAGATAATAAATGAACACTGTTTGGATTTATGGTTTCTTTAAGGGTAGTCATATACAGTTGATTAATGATTTCTGTGACACCTTGCACCGCATGGACAAGCCCCGTGATGCGAAATTGATAGCCACGGTTTTTTATTTCCACACTAAAGCGGTTCTCTAGTTGACGTAAATGCTCGTCAAACTGACCACATAAATTGGCTAACCGTTTATTATCCTGTGGCTCTAGCGTAAAGTCGCTACTGATAACATCATTAGAGTGATAATTTGTATTCAAGTCATTTAAATAAAAAGGCTGTATTTGGGTAAACATAGTTTAACTCAATTTGTTATTATTATCCAGAGAAATGTACTTAAAGATATTAGAATATAATAATAAAATATGTTTTCCCCTTGAAAATAGATATAATATCCCCAATATTGTTTAATGTCGTTTAGTTTTAAGATTGAAACAATGAGGTCAAAAGGTATGATGCAAGGTACTGTCAAGTGGTTTAATGATACCAGAGGGTATGGTTTTATTTCACCAACAGATGGCAGTAGAGACGTGTTCGTTCACTTCTCCACTATCGAAAAAGAGGGATTCAAAACCCTGCATGAAGGACAAACGGTTGAATTTGAATCAACGGATGGACCAAAAGGTCCACAGGTGACTAAGTGCTTCCCGCTTTAAATAAAAGCTAGCAGAGTCGCAATAGAAATGCTCGTAACTGGAAACGGTTACGGGCATTTTTTATGCATAAATTATGGTGGCTATTTTTAGCCAATAAAACGCCAACATGATAAAATAATAAATTAATTAATTGATAACGGAGTACAAAAATATGCGTGAAGAAATGCTTAAATCCATTTTAAGTGAACTCAATGGTACATCAGCAGACATACAAGCATCCGCAATTATTTCTACTGATGGATTAGTCATCGCTTCCATTCTGCCAAGTAGTATGGATGAAGATCGTCTTGGTGCTATGGCAGCTGCTATGCTCTCTTTAGGTGATCGCACTTCAGAAGAATTAGGACGTGGTGCATTGGAGCAAGTGTTGGTTAAAGGCTCGCAAGGTTATGTTTTAATGACTTATGCAGGACCAAATACTGTTGTCACAACTGTTACCACCTCTTCTGCTAAGCTTGGATTAATATTCTTGGATGTTAAACGTGCTGCTGAATCCATTGGCAAAATCATGTAAGAGAGGTTGTGTAATGGCAAAGAAAGCATTTTTTATGATGCGGCTTAATGATCATATTCAGTATTTAAAAAAGATGGATAGCCGCTTAAAAGGAGAAGGTGATTTTAATGGGACAACTCACAAAGAATGTAAATTAGGACAATGGATTTCTAGTCCAGAAGCGATAGAAGAAATTGCTGCTTTGGAAGATAGTAAAGGCAAAGAAGTGTTTGATAGTTTAATTGAACCTCATGAGCATTTTCATAGAATTAGCCACGACGCTTTAGAAAAAAAACTGGCTGGTGATGAAGCAGCTGCTCAGCTTTTATTTACGGATTTACATAAATTCTCTGCTACCCTAACCAATAAATTATTAGAGCTTGATGGGATGAAGTAAAGCGTTGAGAAACCAAGTGATACTTGGTTTCTTGCTCAAAATAACGAGAACTTATGATAAATCAACACAAGATAAATATTGTCGCTTTTGGGATCAATCAACAAACACGAAGTATCTTTGAAATGATCTTTCGGGGACCCGGCAAAGGCGGTTATATTCTTATTGAAGATATTCAGTCAGCTCATGCTTGTGTTTTTGATTTAGATAATATTGAAGGTATGAAGTTATGGAAAGAATATCGTTCTTCTTTACCCACCATTATCTTATCTCTTGAACACAAAGATGTGGTTGGTACGATTTATGTCAAAAAACCAATTGAAATTGATAAGCTCATTAAGGCTTTTGAGAAAACGAAACAATTGATAGATTCTTCTAAAGAAAGCGACAAACCTCAAAAAGTACCCACTAAATCTCCTGCTCTCGCTGTCCAGAATGTCAAATTAGCAACAGAAATTGCCATCGAAAAGGAAGAGGAAAGCTTACAGCAATTTTGCGGTTCTCATCCAGATATTGATCCTGTACAGCCAAAAGAATATAAACATGTTTTTTATGAACCTAAGCAATATATGCAAGGTTTTTTTGAAAAAGCGATTGATGTCAGCATACAAACACCCAATAAGGGAATTTTGCTGGAAGGCTTATATACCCCAATGGTATTATTCTATAGAAAAAATAAAATTTTTTCGGATTGTAACTTTACAGAGCGTAGCATCGACTTATTACGAACAATGACCTTGTTACCAGTAAAAAAATCTGCTTTACGGATGACTTTTTTAACTGAAAAGGAAATTGAGAATTATGTCACAGTGAATCAATTAGCGGAACAAGCTTTCGATAATTTTTTCTGGCGACAAACTTTGTGGACAGCACGGGGATGTGTACCCAACGGTATTGATTTAAATAAAATCATCATATTACCCAATTGGCCAAATTTTACTCGGTTGATTGTAACCCCTTATGCTTTAAAAATTTCAGCTCTGTGGCTGGAACAACCCCATTCCCTGCTAGAAACCGCAAAGATTTTAGATATTCCACAACGCTATGTGTTTGCATTTTTTAGTGCTGCTTATGCGAATAGGTTAGCCTTTTTAGATAGACGAGTGAAACAAGAGAAACTACCGAAGGGGATGGTAGAACGACGTATCAAGCGTTCTACTATGACTGCCAATCCACATCGTGGTTTATTTCAAAGGATTTTAGGACGATTAAATAGGAGATAAGATGAAGAATTACAAATTGATATTTACTGGTCCCACAGGTGCGGGAAAAACAACTGCTATTTCAGTGATAAGTGATACACCTGTCATCACAACAGAAGCGAAAACCAGTATCCGTGATACTAACCAACCTGGTAAGGAAAGTATCACAGTGGGTTTAGATTATGGTAGCATCAAATTGTCAAAGGAGGAAAAGATTCATTTATATGGTACTCCTGGACAAGAACGCTTTGATTTTATGTGGAAGATTATCAAAGAAGGGGGATTAGGGCTAATTTTATTGATAGATAATTCACGAACTGATCCTTTAGAAGAACTGCGATTTTTTTTGAAGGCTTTTGCCGATTTAATTAATGAGACCAAAGTTGTGGTTGGTATTACCCGTGTAGATATCAGTTCTACATTAAAAGTTGTTGATTATCAAAAAGTATTAGGAACTTTCAATATTAATCCTCCTGTTTTTGAGATTGATGCACGTCGCAAAGAAGATGTCTCATTATTAGTACAAGCCTTATTGTATTCTTTGGATCCAAGTTTGAAGGAAAAATAGGAGATTTGAATTATGGCAAGTGCATTTTTTCTGATGCGTCTCAATGATCATATTCAATATTTGAAAAAAATTGAGGCTACCCTCGCTGGAACAGAAGATTTTCAAGGTACAGAGCATCATCAGTGTAAATTAGGTTTGTGGCTTTATGGGGATGGGGGTAATGAAGTGCTTGCACTACAGAATCCTAAAGCGAAGGAAATATTTGAGAGTTTGTTTGAACCACATGAATCTTTTCATAACGCTAGCCATCAAGCATTGGAAAATAAACAAGCTGGTGATGAGGAAGGTGCAAAATTGGCTATTACTGAGATGTATAAGCTCTCACAAAATTTAACGCAAAAATTGTTGGAACTTGATGGTATTGGCATAATTTGAAAGTATTCCCTCCCACTGGGAGGGAAAATAGCGTTTTAACTTTCCAAAGCCTTACACACACGCATTAACTCTACCTTGGCTTCTTCAGAAATCTTACGTATTTCTGGATTATTTGTTAATCCAAATACAGTAACAGGATCCATGAAAAGAACAGTCGTTGTTCCATCAGTTTCTTCACGAACTAATAAGTTGCATGGCAATATTGCACCAATATCAGGTTCTTCACTAATTAAACGATGAGCATAAGAGGGTGCACAAGCATGTAAAATTCGATAATGAGGCATGTTTACATCAAGTTTCTTTTTGAGAATAGTATCCACATTAATCTCATTTAAAATACCGAATTTCTCGTCTTTTAAGGCTTGTGTTACCCGTTTAATGGCAGTTTCAAAATCATCATTCAATTTTACACTAAATGTATACATAGTCAAAGACAATCTCCTAATTTAAGGGAAAGGGAAAAATTTCAAAGGGGCAGCCAGCCGATCAACATTATACCCCATACCGCCTAGTTGATGGTTTAATCCACCGACTTGATGATTCATTCTTGCTAGATCACCACTCATCAGATTAATATTTTTATTAAGTGATACAATATTAGTATTGA
>DAOVTJ010000140.1 GCA_030633165.1 Thiomargarita sp.
CGGTTTACTCAAAGGCACACTTTTTAAGCGTTTGATGCTTAATGAAAAGACTTTCCATGTGCCTAGTGTTGGCTTATTTGGACGAATACTTAGTCGTGATGATGAGCCAGATGATTATGATGCAGCACGCTTAGATAATGATGTTTATAGTGATTACAAAGCAGCACACCGTTTTGGTTTGGTATTAGCAGATAAAATCACTTATCATCCTTGGTTAGATACTTTATGGACTGGACGAGTAGCTATTACAAGCAATGAAAATGTTTTTGAACCTGATTACTTTAGCTTAAAAGGGGTTTGGAAACAAATGCTTGGCGATGGTCAAATTGATTTCGGTTATCGTTTCACACATTATTGGGCTGATGAAGAACGGAATAGTAATATTAACCGTCATTTTTTGTTATTGAATATGAATTGGAATATTTTGCATAAAAATGAAACGCGGTGGGACTTTGGGGCTAAACTCCAACATGATTTAGATAATAATGAGTTACTTGGTATGCTTTATCTGTCTTGGCACGGTGGCAAGAGACGTGCTTATCGAAATATTATGCCTGGTGAGATCGACTTTTTAAATCTACGGAAGCAGCGTATTCCCCAAAGGGATAATAATGAAATTATACGTTTTTGGGAAAAATGACTAATAAAATCGTTCGTACATTACTCGAAGAGGGGATTCATCCCCATTGGCTCAAGGTAGAGGCTAAATTAATCAATCCCTTGTTACCTGAATATCAAGATTGGTTGGTGAAAATGGTACCTGATGCCAATAAAAACCACAAAAAAGGTGATAATCGTCCTGCTGTTGCCAAACTTCTCTTAAAATTCCTTTGTTATCGGCTTGAACAAGAATTGACCCGCATGGTTTTCCTGCGCGATAAATATAATGAATTTAGTAAACGCTATAGCAAAGCGATTAATTTTAAGGAAAAGAGACAAGATATTCTTGATTTTGCAAAAATACTTGGTGCTGGTTGGTGGCAATTATGGGGAGATGAAAGGGCATTTTCGCGTTGGTTTGGACAAGATGCAATCGTTGAGCGTTATCAAAGGATGCAAACAATGAGTGCACGCCGACTGACTTTTTTTCTAAAAAGAATAGGTGTATTAGCAAGTATTGTTTTAAAGAAATACGGTAACTGGGAAAGTTTGGAGTTGGAGACACATCTTAAACCTTTACTCAATTATACTGGTGATAGTCGAGTGCGCCTTGAAGCCTTTTGTTGTCTCTCTACGATTTTTAAAAACTTCAAAATTCAAGAAGATGATTTGACTGCTTATACTTTGCAACAGATTTATCGTGCTAGCATTGATAATCAACAAAATGTTTGGATTCAGAGCGAGGCACTCAATTTATTAGGATGCTTGTCATCACAAAGTTTACAAGGCGTTTTGCAAAAACGTTTTACTGAACCCGGTGATGGTGATGATTTATTTGTACGTCGACGAGCGGTGGATTTATTAGGGCGTAATTCCCAATTATTTGAGCTGTTTCCTGTGGTTATTAAAGATCATAGTCCTTTTGTGCGTCAAGCATTAGCAAAAGCGTTGAGAACCGCACCTATTGACATTGTACAGATTTATTTGCGCCAATTGGTTTGTGAAGACAAGATTGCTTCAGTTAGAGCAGCCGCATTATTGGAAATTCCTTTCTTTTTAGCACAGAGTGACTTTGAAGCTTTTTTGTTAGAATTACTCTCTGAGTGTTTAACCAATGAAACAGATAACTTTGTCATTCGAGTAGCACTCAAAGTTGCTACTGATACTTGTGAAAATGGTTCTGAACAATGGGCTGAGTTGTTGCTTCAAAACATCGAAAAAATTCACATTTCACCTGATAAACCACTAGAGACACGGCGTTGGGCGGCACAAGCAGCCGAGAGAATTTGGTGTTATCTCGTACAGGATGCGCGTATTCTGCGAAAATATTTAGAAGATAAGCTCGGTCCAGAGCAACGACAGTATTTAAAGCCCTTGCAGGCTAATGATACGACACTGGCAAGGGTATTATCTGTAATGTGTCAAGAAGACTTTGGTTATGATGTTAAACAAAATTGGTTTAATAAGACTATTATTCGTGGACATTTATTTGGCTTTCGGTTGTGGCGATTGATACATGAATTTAGAAACCCTGATCCCTCAAAACGTCAAGCATTTCAGCATACCGTAGGACGTTATTTTCCTGGTCAATTACACATTCCTTCTGGGATACTCAGTGAATTAGCTGAAACAAAAGTGCCTGGAGAGCCTTTGTTTATGGCAACTGAAGGGGGATGGCGTCCATATTTACCTTTAGTGGATGAACTCATTGATTGTTTACGTCGTCCAGTTGTGAAAATTTACACCAGTGAAGGCATTACCACGCTTAACCCACCAAAAACTCTCTTCAAACGGTTACAAGCACGTTGGAAATTAACATGGCGTTTTTCCCATTATGCCCACCTCCGTAATTGGAACGAACAAAGCCAATCACCGGCTTCAACATATATTGAAGCCTTACAAAGTTTGGGCTTTAAAATAATTTATCAAAACCATCCTGAGTTTAAGGCTGATCCTGCAGTAGAACGTTTTTTTCCAATGATTTTACCCTTTTTCACAATGAATGATGTAAAAGAATTTTGGGCACGATTTCAAGAATACTTTTTTTCAGTGTATCAAAATACTTTGCAAGATTTATTAATTTTTGCGGCAGGTGCCTTGGGTTACTTTTTTACAAGACATTGGTATGCGAACCATTTACTCAACCGCACACGTGCTAATATTCCATTGATAATTGGCGGGTGGGGAACACGTGGAAAATCAGGTACAGAGCGTATAAAAGCAGCCATGTTTAATGCATTGGGATATAGTGTTTTTTCTAAAACAACTGGTTGCGAAGCGATGTTTTTACATGCGAGTGCTTTTGAGCCAACCCACGAAATGTTTTTATTCCGCCCTTATGATAAAGCCACAATTTGGGAACAGTATAATGTCTTACGTCAGGCGGATAAAATGAATATGGATATCTTTTTGTGGGAATGTATGGGACTAACGCCATCTTATGTCAAAATTTTACAACGACAATGGACACGTGATAATATTTCCACAATTACTAATACTTATCCTGATCATGAAGATTTACAAGGTCCTGCAGGTATTAATATTCCCCAAGTGATGACCAATTTTATTCCATGTAATGCCACTTTGGTGACGACTGAAGAGCAAATGTTACCTATTTTGCAAACGGAAGCTGATAAATTGAATACACGTTTACGTCCCGTTAATTGGTTGCAAGCTGGCTTATTAACACCTGATGTTTTACAACGTTTTCCTTATGAGGAGCATCCTTACAATATTGCCTTAGTACAAGCTGTGGGTGATGAGTTGGGTATTGAGGCAGATTTTGCTGTAAAAGAAATGGCAGATTATGTTGTACTCGATTTAGGGGTATTAAAAAGTTATCCTATTGCACAAATTAAAACTCGTCGGCTAGAATTTGTAATGGGTATGTCTGCCAATGAACGTTTTGGTGCTTTGGGTAATTGGTCACGGATGGGATTTAAGGCTCAAGATCCTGAAAAAGAACCTGATATTTGGATTAGTACACTTGTCAACAATCGAGCTGATCGCATTGCTCGTTCCCGTGTCTTTGCCAGTCTTTTGGTAGAAGATATTAGTGCAGATCAACATGTTCTTATTGGTACAAACTTAACAGGTATGCTCGGTTATATTCGTGAATCTTGGGATAGCTATGTGGTTAAACAAACCTTATGGCCTGACGAACAAGAAGAGGCACCTCTTGCAAATTTACAAGCTGCAGCAAATGCGGCTCGTATTCCCATTACTGAGGCGCGTATTAAAGCTCGTTTGCATATTATGCTCAGCAGTCAAGATAATTTACCAGATATTGAACATTTATTAAACTTATGGCAGCAACCCAAACAATTATATGCTAATTTACCAGACAGCTTAGATAATGCTAAGGCTATTTTTGAATTTCTTGAGCGAGATGTCAAAAATTATGAGGCTTATCAAGCCTTTGCAAATGAAATTAAGGATAAAAGCGCGAATTCTAATTTAGATAAAGCATTTCATGCACTATTATGGCAATGGTTTGAACAAAAACTGGTTGTCATTCATAATCCTTATATACCTGGTAATCAAATTATTAATCGCTTATCGGTGATAACACCGCCTGGTTTTTTAAATCGGATTATGGGGATGCAAAACATTAAAGGGACAGGACTTGATTTTGTCTATCGTTGGCAAGCCTGGGAAAGTTGTCATAAAGCTATTAGCAAGATAAAAAATAATGATTCAAAGATTGTGGAAGAAGGATCAAATACACTTGCCACTTTTAAAGAATATGGTCCATTGAGTGCAGAATGTGTGCGTCAAACAATAGATCAAGTCAAAGAATTGCCCAATACTCAAGTTGCCCAAATTCAAACTAATTTCACAGTCATTCTTTCCAACCTACAACAATCCATACTCGAATTTAATGTCGATGGAAATGGTAGTGAGACAAGTAGTTTTTGGCAAAAATTTCTCACATTTATTGAAGCTTTTTTGGATGCTGGCGATGCTGTTAAGCGGCGCAAAAAGGCAGATATGATCTATAAAGATATGGTGAAAGAACGCATTAGCCATCAAACAGCGGCTTTAGAAGTGCAAAAACTGAATAAACGCCAAAAAGGGGGATGGTTGAGTGCAACAATTGAGGCTTGGCGTCGATAATTTGTTATCTGGAACCACTTTTAAAAGGTATTAAAAATATGCAAATAAAAATATTATCACTTTATATCAAAAATAGCGGTGCTTTGAAAGATATCATAATAGATTTTACAGACAATGAACAACCACAATCAGTTATTGTATTAGCTGGTGCCAATGGAAGCGGTAAAACAACAGTATTGGAATTAATTTTTGCATGTATGGGCATGGTTGCTGACTCTTTAACTGAAAAATCTCTAATTCCAGATATTTTCTTACAAACTGAATCTGTTAAACTAAAATGTCTATTTGAAGATAATAATAAACAGAAAATAGTTCATGAAGTATACTATGATAAGAATCAGCTGGGAATTGCCTGGGAATTGAAGGATAAAACATACGAGGATCTTTACAAACTTCGGCATGAGATTAGCATGCAAACATGTATACCCTATCAGAAGCTCTCCTTATTAAAGGAGATGATGCCTTGTCTAATTCATTTCCCTTATAATCGTGAATTAATTCATGTTACAGGTGAACAAATATATCGAGAGGATATCAAATATGAATGGTGTTATCGTTACCAAAACCATTCTGATTTTAAAGGATCGTTAGAAAGTCACCTCATTTGGTTAGACTATGCAGAACCAGAACAATTTTACTCTATCATTAAATTTCTTAATCAACTCGATTTTGAGGGAAAAACGTTTTATGTCCATCGTAAAACTTTGAGTGTTAGGGTAAAAACACGTGATGGCAATGAACACCCTTTTAATAAATTAAGTTCTGGAGAGCAAAATATTTTAATTATGTTGCTTGATTTACGGCGGCGCCTTATACCAGGCAGTATTGTGCTGATTGATGAAATTGAAAATAGCCTTCATCCTGCTTATCAGCAGCGTTTCGCGAAAAATTTATTACAATTACAACAAGAAATTCCTTTCCAATTGATCTTGACAACTCATCAAGCCCATTTTGTCAAAATTTTTGGCGAAGATTGCAGTCGAATTTTAACGGAATTTTAAATATGACACGTAAAATTGGCAAATTACCCCCTGAATTGACACATTTATTATTTGAAGCAGGGCACCGCAAGATTGTTTTATTGGAAGGAATAGATGATCTTTACGTGTTTAATGAGTGGTTTGACTCAAATGATATTTTTTTTCATTCAGCAGGTGGTTGTAAAAATATCAAGATTTTTCTCCAAGAACTGCTTCCAAAAAGCCCTCAAAAAGAAATTTATGGCATTATTGCTCGTGATTTTCACACTGATGAAGAAGTTCAAGCTTCTCTTAATGATAAAACATCGCATTTGTTCATTTTAACACGTTATGCACTAGAAAATTATTTATTAGAACCCGCAGCAGTCTGGGAAGAATTAAGACTTATCGGTGATAAGGATTTTAAGGATGCCACAGCTATGGAAACAAAATTGCTTAAAATTTGTGGTGACTTGAAAACCCTAATTGCTGCAAATTGGGTCATTTTTGAGTCATCTACAGAAACTTTTGTAGATTATAATATTAAAGAACATAAGCGACAAGAGATTATTGAACAACTGGCTAAGAAATTAGATTGTGAAATTGAGAACGCAAAATCAAAAGTAGCCAAAAAAGAAAGTATGATAGCATCTAAATTAGATAATCTAGAAAATGCCTATCAAATGATTAATGGAAAACAGATTCTTAATCAAATTCTATTTCAATGCCTTAAAAAACGAGAAATATGCAAAATAAAAGTACATTTTCGTAATTTACTAGTCAGAACGGTCAAAAATAATGGGCTACCCGTTGAACTTGTCGAGATTATCACAAAAATAACTACAACTGACTCAAAAAAATAACAAAAAAATGACTCTAAAACCCACCCACAAAATCATAAAAGCCTTTGGGCGCATTCCCATTTTCCAGGTTATTTTTGTTGCAATAGAAATCCAAATCATTGATACTTTGACAGCCCAATCGACCAAAACTAGGAGAAAGTACATTGAACAACAATTTGGATATGAACGATTGTAGAGGAAACTA
>DAOVTJ010000122.1 GCA_030633165.1 Thiomargarita sp.
AGCAGGAGAAACAATAACCTCTCCAGGGCTTGATGCACACACCATGCTCACAAAAGGCTTAAAAGGCTACCTATTGCTTGGCATAGAACCAGAATTAGATAGCTGGAATAGTGCAGCCGCACTTGCAACGCTCAACAAAGCAGACTTTGTCGTCTCATTAAATCCCTATATGACACCCACCATGGAAAGCTATGTCGACGTGATTTTACCAATGGCATTATTTCCTGAAACTTCAGGGACTTATGTCAATAATGAAGGAAATTGGCAAAGTTTTAACGGCGCCATCACACCGCCAGGTGAAACTCGTCCAGCATGGAAAATTTTACGTGTATTAGGTAATCTACTCGATTTAGATGAATTTGATTACATCTCCTCTGATCAAGTACGTGATGAACTGCAAACAACTATCGGTGATAAAATGCCCGATAATCAAAATGCATGGAAAATCCCTAATAGCTTAATAGACTCTAATGAAGGATTGCAACGTATCACAGAAATGCCAATTTATGCCGTGGATGCCTTAGTACGTCGTGCAAACGCATTACAACACACAATGGATGCTAAAATAGCTAAGGGTGTACATATCAATGCCAAACTGGCTGCCCAATTAAATATGGTTGAAAATACGCAAGCCCAAGTCAAACAGGATGGCGAACAAGTCATCTTACCCGTCGTCATTGATGAACGTGTCCCTGATGACAATGTCTTGATTTATGCTGGAAAAATTGCCAAACTAGGCGCCTGGCATGGACCAATTGAACTGAGTGCGACCACCTAAAACTATCGGAACACCTTTATAATGGAAGCATTGCTTTACTTAATCACAACAATTCTTAAAATTGTTGTCATCGTACTACCCATACTACTGTGTGTCGCCTATTTGACTTATGCAGAACGCAAAATCATTGGTTACATGCAAGTACGTATTGGACCGAATCGGGTTGGACCTCGGGGTTGGCTACAACCCATTGCTGATACTGTGAAGATGATGTTTAAAGAAATCATCATCCCAACAAATGCAAATCGCCTCTTATTTGTGATTGCACCAATGTTACTGATTGGACCTGCTTTAGCAGCATGGGCTGTAATACCCTTTAATGCTGGAGTAGTACTCGCAGACATAAATGCAGGCTTATTATACATCCTTGCCATGACATCACTAAGCGTATATGGCATACTTATTGCGGGATGGGCATCAAATTCTAAATATGCCTTATTAAGTACACTACGCTCTGCTGCACAAATTATTTCCTATGAACTTCCCATGGGATTTGCCTTAGTTGGCGTATTAATGGCAGCAGGTAGCCTGAATCTTGGTGAAATCATCTTAGCCCAAGAAGGGGGAATATTACATTGGTATTGGTTACCCCTATTTCCATTATTTGTCATCTATTTTCTCTCAGGTGTTGCAGAAACAAATCGTGCCCCCTTTGACTTAGCAGAAGGTGAATCTGAAATTGTTGCTGGATTTCATGTTGAATATTCAGGCATGTTATTTGCTATCTTCTTTTTAGCAGAATATGCCAATATGATTTTAATATCCGCCTTAGCTGCCATTATGTTTTTAGGCGGATGGCTCAGTCCATTTCAAGGGAGTTTCTTAGAACCCGTGTTTGCATGGGTACCAGGCTTCTTCTGGCTTGTAGCTAAGATGTCTATATTCTTATTCTTATATTTATGGTTTCGCGCCACCTTTCCACGTTATCGTTATGACCAACTTATGCGTTTAGGCTGGAAAGTGTTTATTCCCATTACTTTAGTATGGATAGTGGTACTCGGTATTGCCATACTTGCAAAACTGCCACCTTGGTTTGCGTGAGGAAGTATGAAGACTGTTAAAGATTATATAAAGAGACTCTTTTTATTAGAACTTTTCCAAGGCTTGGGTGTCACTGGCAAATATTTATTTGCCAGGAAAATTACAGTACAATATCCAGAGGAAAAAACACCACAATCACATCGTTTTCGGGGACAACATGCATTACGCCGTTATCCCAATGGCGAAGAACGTTGTATTGCCTGTAAACTCTGTGAAGCTGTTTGTCCAGCATTAGCGATTACCATTGAAGCTGAAAAGCGCAAAGATGGGACACGTCGTACTACCCGCTATGAAATAGATTTAACCAAATGTATTTTTTGTGGTTATTGCGAAGAATCTTGTCCTGTTGATTCTATTGTTGAAACACGAAAGTTTGAATATCATGGAGAGCAACGCGGTGATTTATTAATGACTAAGCAAAAATTACTTGCACTGGGTGATAAACTAGAAAAACAGTTAGCGGCAGATCGAGCCGTTGATGCCCCTTATCGTTAAAAGGAGGACTAAAAATCTATGCAATTATTTATAAAGATTGTTTTGCTTGGTGTATTATCTGTCACAGTACAAGCAGAATCAGTCCAGAAATTTTATGACAGCGGTGCCTTGCAATTTGAAGAAAACTATATGGATGGCAAATTGCATGGTCTCACCAAGGAATATTATGAAACTGGAGAGCTCAAAGCTGACATTAAATATAAGCGGGGGAAAGAAGTCGCCAAAAATGACTTTCGTCGGGATGGTCAACCGGGAAATGAGGTGAGATATGAGGGCAAGACGAAATATGAAATCAAAAGATGGTATTACCCAACCGGTGAACTTTTCCGTGAACGTCCTTCAATAAATGACAAAACAGAAGGTTTAGAAATCGACTATTATACAGATGGTCAAAAGAAGGCAGAACGAAACTATATCAATGGTTTAAAAGAAGGCAGTGCCCGAGGGTTCCATTTTAATGGAGAAGTGCAAGGAGATTGGATCTTTAAAAATGGAGAACCCATATATGCCACCCTTTTTTATAGTACGACAGAAAAGTGGCTAGAACACAGCGATTTTACTGATAAAGGTCAATTGACAGGCACCAGTAGAGAGTATAACAAGGCTGGACAACTGATGGCACTCAGGTATTATGAAAACTACGATATGGTTAAAAGAATTAGAATTAATCCTTGGATGCGGTGGTGGTATGGCTTTACCGAAAAAGCAAGAACACTTATTCTCTTAATTTTAGGCGTTGTTTTCACTCTCATCTTTCTCCTTTTAGGATTTAAATATAGACCACAATAAAAGGAATCTCCCTCCAAATGGAGGGAGATTGAACTTGACACGAAAACTGAAAATTGGAAAAATGCATGATAACATTTACTTTCTACTTAGTTGCTCTCATTTTAATATTTGCAGCAATTAGCGTCATTACGGTTAAGAACCCGATTCATGCCGCTTTATTCCTGGTTTTAGCGTTTTTCTCATCGGCAGCGATTTGGTTATTATTACAAGCTGAATTTTTAGCCATTACGCTAGTTTTGGTTTATGTGGGTGCCGTCATGGTACTGTTTTTATTTGTCTTAATGATGCTTGATATTAATGTCGCCCCTTTACGAGAAGGTTTTGTGCGCCATTTTCCCATCGCAGTATTCGTGGGTGGAGTAATTTTTGTTGAAATGATTTTCGTCCTAGGCGCATGGCATCAAGCCGTCCCACCTGAGACCATGACAAACGTACCAAATATCGAACTCTTAGGAGAAGTGTTATATACACAATATGTCTATCCTTTTGAGATAGCCGCCGTCATTCTATTAGTTGCAATGATAGCTGCCATGGCTTTAACAATGCGCCCGCACACGCGTGCGAAATACCAAAAGCCTGAACAACAAGTCAATGTACGTCGTGAAGATTGTGTCCGACTTGTAAAAATGCAAGCCGAAACAAAGGATTAAACCATTATGCCTGGATTACATGAATTTCTGATTTTGGCAGCAATATTATTTTGCTTGAGTATCACAGGTATTTTTCTTAACCGTAAAAACCTCATTATCTTGCTCATGTGTATTGAACTGATGCTTTTATCAGTGAATATGAATTTTATTGCATTTTCTTACTTTAATGCTGATATTGTAGGGCAAGTTTTTGTCTTTTTTATCCTTACGGTGGCTGCGGCGGAATCAGCCATTGGTTTAGCAATTGTAGTGGTTTTATTCCGTAATAAAAATACAATTAATGTCAATGATCTTGACACCTTGAAAGGGTAGGGATAAAACTATATGCAAAATGTTTCTCTTGCAATTGTATTAGCACCGCTTATTGGCGCTATCACAGCAGGGCTGCTTGGCGTCAGTCGACGCGTTGCCCATACCGTGACTATTAGCGCGGTAGCGATATCATTTTTTCTATCGCTCTATGTTTTTTATCAGATTATTATAGCGGGAGCTGAACCGTTAAATATAAGCTTATATACCTGGTTAGAAGCGGGTGGTATTCGCTTCGAAATTGGATTTCTGGTTGATTCGCTTAGTGCGCTAATGATGCTTGTTGTCACCTTTGTCTCTTTAATGGTACATATTTATACCATTGGCTATATGCATGACGATCCTGGCTATCAACGCTTTTTTAGCTATATTAACTTATTCACCTTTTCTATGCTGATGTTGGTTATGTCAAATAACTTTGTACAGTTATTTTTCGGCTGGGAAGCAGTAGGTGTCGTATCTTATTTGCTTATTGGTTTTTGGTTTAGCAAAGAAACAGCAATTTATGCCAATCTTAAAGCCTTTCTAGTGAACCGTGTTGGTGATTTTGGTTTTATTTTAGGAATTGCAGCAGTTTTGATGGCTTTTAATAGTCTTAATTATGCTGAAGTTTTTGGATTAGCACAAAGTGGTCAATATCCAGAAACGATTAGTCTATTTACTGGTACAGAATGGTCAATGATGACCGTCATCTGTATTTTGCTCTTTATCGGTGCTATGGGTAAATCAGCACAATTTCCCCTACATGTCTGGTTACCAGACTCAATGGAAGGTCCAACACCCATTTCAGCCCTGATTCATGCAGCAACGATGGTAACTGCAGGTATCTTCATGGTAGCGCGGATGTCTCCACTCTTTGAATTGAGTGAAACAGCACTTAGTTTTGTGCTTATTATTGGGGCAATTACCGCATTTTTTATGGGGCTATTGGCTATTGTACAAAACGACATAAAACGAGTTGTTGCCTATTCGACACTGTCACAATTAGGCTATATGACAGTTGCATTGGGCGCATCCGCTTATGCGGCTGGTATTTTCCACTTAATGACACATGCCTTTTTTAAAGCACTATTATTCTTAGGCGCAGGATCTGTCATTTTGGCAATGCACCATGAACAAGATATGCGTAAAATGGGTGGTCTTAAAAAATATTTGCCAATCACCTATTTGACCATATTAATTGGATCATTAGCACTAATTGGATTTCCTGGATTTTCTGGATTTTTCTCCAAAGATGCCATTATTGAAGCAGCACATTATGCCTATGAAGCTGAACGGTTTGGAGCAGGTTTTGCCTATTATTCCGTCTTATTTGGCGTATTTATCACCGCATTATACACTTTCCGTATGTTCTTCTTAACTTTTCATGGAAAAGAACGTATGGATGAACATACCCGTGAACATTTACATGAAAGTCCATGGGTAGTAACAGGACCTCTTATCGCCTTAGCGATTCCATCCTTACTCATCGGCATATTCACGATTACTCCCCTACTATTTGGTCATTATTTTGATGGTGCGATCTTTGTTGCCAACAATCCTTTTGATCCAGAACACTATCATGGGGTTCTCAGTTTTATTGGACACGGTCTATTACAACTACCCTTTTGGCTAGCTATAGCTGGTGTTGGTACAGCCTATTTCTTTTACATCATGCGACCAGAATTACCTGGTGTGATTGCAGAACGTTCAAAACTGATTTATACCATACTACTCGAAAAATACGGCTTTGATAGATTTAATGATTGGTTTTTTGCAGGCGGAGTACGTCGCATTGGATCGGGATTATGGCAAATGGGTGATGTGAAAGTGATTGATGGCTTGATTAATGGTATAGCCCATTTGGTTGGCAAAATTTCTAGTTTCATTCGTCATATCCAAACTGGCTTTTTATATCACTATGCTTTTAGCATGATTCTTGGACTTGCAGTGCTACTTAGTATATTTGTCTTCGGAACTGCTCAATAAACTTTAATGCAGTTATCAATAAAAATGATAACTGCTAACTGCTAACTGATAACTGATATGTTTGATGATTTATCCTTACTAAGTCTCCTGATATGGTTGCCTATTTTTGGTGGCTTATGGGTATTAACGCTTGAGGAATCCATAGTTCGCCCTATTGCCTTGGTGGTGTCACTCGTGACATTTTTGTTGTCATTACCCTTATATTTTGGTTTTGACATAACAACTGCTTCAATGCAGTTCACTGAAAATCTATCTTGGATACCTGCTTTTGGTATAGAATATGCCTTAGGGGTAGATGGAATATCCATGCCACTGATTATCCTGACAACGTTTACCACGGTATTAGTCGTTTTGGCAGGATGGGATGTGATCCAATATAAACCCGCCCAATATATGGCAGCCTTTCTCATCATGGAAGGGTTAATGAATGGTGTATTTGCATCTTTAGATGCCATTTTATTCTATGTCTTATGGGAAGCGATGCTCATACCCATGTTTCTCCTTATTGGGATTTGGGGTGGTGCCAATCGCGTTTATGCCACACTTAAATTTTTCCTTTATACCTTTTTAGGTTCAGTCTTCATGCTGATAGCGCTACTCTATCTTTATTCACAAGCCGACAGCTTTAGCATATTGGAATACCATAAGTTAGCGATACCCATGACAGCTCAAATTTTAATATTTATGGCATTTCTCATTGCCTTTGCTGTCAAAGTCCCCATGTGGCCTGTTCATACCTGGTTGCCCGATGCACATGTTGAAGCCCCAACTGGCGGTTCCGTCATTTTGGCAGCAATTATGTTAAAAATGGGTGGTTATGGCTTTTTACGCTTTACTTTACCCATTACACCAGATGCAAGTCGTGAATTGGATTGGCTCATTATAGCCCTCTCCTTAATTGCCATTATTTATATTTCATTTGTTGCGATTGTACAACAAGATATGAAAAAATTGATTGCCTATTCCTCGATTGCCCACATGGGATTTGCGACCCTTGGCTTTTTTGTAGGCTTTATGATTTATCAAAATACAGGCTCACTAGACGGTGGTGCAATGGCGATGGAAGGCGGCATAGTCCAAATGATTTCACATGGATTTATTTCTGGTGCCTTATTTCTTTGTGTTGGCGTCCTGTATGATCGCATGCATAGTCGTCAAATTCAGGATTATGGCGGTGTAGCACATACAATGCCACGTTTTGCTATGTTTGCAGTCCTCTTTGCGCTAGCAAATGCTGGATTACCTGCAACCTCAGGCTTTGTGGGTGAGTTTTTAGTGATAATGGCCTCATTTAAGGCGAATTTTTGGATTGCCTTTGGTGCAGCAACAATTATGATTCTTGGCGCTGCTTATACCTTATGGATGATCAAACGTGTCTTTTACATTGCAGTCGTCAATGACGGTGTCGCCAGCTTACAAGATATTGGAAAACGTGAAACCCTCATTCTCACAATCTTGGCTATTGTCATCTTATTATTTGGAATTTGGCCGGCACCGCTATTAGATGTAATGCAT
>DAOVTJ010000096.1 GCA_030633165.1 Thiomargarita sp.
AACACCACCTGCTGCCCATTTTCTTGAAAATAATTTAAGTGCAGGCAATGAACGTTCAACACGAAAAATTGTTCGCGGTGCATCATGGATAGCTGTGCATGCCAATAATTCACGACGATGGGCACATAATCCAAATCATTGGTATAACGATATTGGCTTTCGTTGCGTTTCTAGTATTAAGGAAAAAAATAAATGATGAAAGTATTTGGTAATAAAAATTGGCTGTTTTTTTTCATTATATTAATTGGATGGCTAGCATGGGGCTTTTTTAACCATAAATCTATAGTTAAAATTGAAGCTCCTCGCGAAAATACACCACTTCCAATCATCACCGATGATATATCAACAACAAATTTAATCAGTCAAGAAGCTATTTTAATGGGAAGTAAATTTTCCTTTATTGTAGAAGCCGATAAAGAATTAGCCCTAAAAGCCATCAGAGCGGCAACAGATCGTTTACAAGCCTTAGAATCAAAATTAACTTCTTGGCATCCCAGCAGTGATATCTTTAGAGTGAATGAACATGCAGGAATTTCACCTGTTTCTGTTAATAAAGAAACCTTTTTTGTGTTAAAACTAGCGAAAAAGATTCATATTGAAACCGCAGGGGCTTTTGATATTACTATTGGAGCAGTTTGGGAGTTATGGCCTTTTCGCAATCCAAAACAAATACTACCAACTAAAGAACAGATCCAGGCACATTTAAAACTTGTTGATGCCTCTTTAATTGAAATGAATGAAAAAACATTATCAGTTTATTTACCCCACCGTGGAATGAAATTGAATTTAGGGGGGATTGGTAAAGGCTATGCCGCCAAAATTGCAATTCAAACAATGGTTGATATGGGTATAAAACAGGCAGCCATCAGCGCAGGTGGAGATATTTATCTACTTGGAAAAAAAACCACAGGACCATGGAAAATAGCTATTCAAAATCCTCGTCATCCTAATCACTTTATAGAGCGTTTTATTATTGGGGATAGTGCAGTCGCGACATCTGGTGATTATGAACGTTATCTTCTTAAAGACGGCAAACGCATCAATCATATTATTGATCCCAGCACAGGATATCCAGCTAAAGACTGTCAAAGTGTCACAATTATAACAGCAGATCCTACCCTAGCTGATGCCTATGCAACAGCTGTATTTGTCATGGGTGTTAAAAATGGGATGGCATGGATAGAAGACAAACAAGGGATTGAAGCCTTGATTATTGATGCAAAAGGTATATTACATCCCTCTTCAGGCTGGAAACAAATAACAGGTAAAGAAAATAAACCTACAAAAGTGATAAAAACAGTCATTAATGAAAAAAAACATCCTCAATCTCCAACGCGTACCACCCCCACAATGCATCTTGGCGTACTTGAAGGAAGAGGCAACAGGAACGATATGATTGAAATTCCTGCAGGTAACTTTCTATCTGGAGATAAAAAACATAACGCACACACAAAATCCTTTCTAATTGATCGCACAGAGGTCACAAACCAGCAATATCAACAGTTTTTGGAGATGACAAACAACAATATTCATCAATATTCTCATCCAAATGAACCCACCAATAAAGATCACACACCAAGATATTGGCGAGAATACCGCTCTCCTTTATTTAGAAAAACTATTGCTGCCCAATTAGCACCTTTCAATAACAAGACATTTAAACAACCAACACATCCAGTAATAGGAATTGATTGGTGGGATGCTTATGCTTTTGCAAGATGGGCAGGAAAACGTTTGCCCACAAAAATAGAATGGGAAAAAGCCGCCCGCGGGACAGATGGTAGAATTTGGCCTTGGGGTAATCAATGGGATTATAAAAAAGCCAATACGGGCGGTGAAAAGTGGGGAGAATTGGATGGATTTACCTATTCGGCACCAGCACAATCCTTTCCAGAAGGTCTTTCCATTTATGGATGTTTAAATATGGCAGGGAATGTCAGCGAATGGACACAAGAAGGCTATGTTATGGGCGGCAGCTCAAAAAATACCCCTAGCGGTGTTCGTTGTAGTGCAAAAGTTTTAAGAAAACCAGATTTTCGCTCTTTTGATATTGGATTTCGTTGTGCAGCTGATCAAAAATAAAACATTCGTGAACAAAATAATTTTAATCTTCATACTATTCATCATTCTTATTTCGATTACTATGATGCGTTCCCAAAATCATCATGAATGGCGAAAGCAAGGAAAATGTTTAGATTGCCATAGCCAAGAAGAACTAGCAATAATGGCTTCACCTAAATACCATACGGTGCAATTTCGCAGATACACTCATGGGCGAATATCTGAACTCACCTCAGTAAAATGTTATGCTTGTCATGAAATTGACACGTGTCAAAATTGCCATAATCGTATGCCAGAAAGCCATACTGCGGGTTTTGTTCATTTTAACGCAAGTAAAAATTTAGAAGGAATAGAGCGGCATATCTTATTAGGGCGTATTCGACCTTCCAGTTGCCTCATTTGTCACACATTCGTGTCTACATGTACCAAATGTCATACATTTGTTGAAGTATCATCATGGGAAAAAGACGCAAAAATAGAACTATTGCGATGGAAAGAACTTCATGCAAATTTACCCAATTAACACAATAGATCAGAAAATAATAGAAATTCGTGCCCATTTGGGCGCAAAATGGAGTGTAATTTTATTATTATTGCCTCTGGTTGTATTTGGGACTTATCACTTTGGTTTTCGAGCATTATTAGTCGTTTCTCTCTCTGTATTAAGTTGTATGGTTTTCGGCATTATTTTTAGACTTTTAAGAAACGAATCTTATCAACTGATTCATCCTGGTAGTATTATTACGGGCTTATTGCTTGGATTAACGCTTCAAGCCACAACGCCCATTTATATGATTATGACTGGGGCATTATTTGCTGAATATATTGGTAAACATCTTCTTATTAAGAAGCAACAGACGCTCTTTAACCCTGCTATTTTAGGCAGAACATTTGTGGGTCTTTTAGAGCTCTTTGATCCACCTAAAACGATTGATGTTGTCTCATCCGCTAGCGTACTTGCCAAAGAGGCTGGGGGAACACCACCGCCAGAATTTTTTGATGTTTTTTTCGGATTAACACAAGGGGCTATTGGGGAAACCAGCACATTTCTATTGATTTTATTAGGGATTCTACTTTTACGTTATGTTGTTCTCAAATGGGAAGCCGCTATTTCGATGATTATCACTGTCCTCTTAATGGTTGTTATTTTACCTCCCACCGCTGAAATTGTAGGACATGCGCCATGGTTCCAAAATCCTTTGATTTATTTATTTGGAGGTTCCACCTTATTTTGCGCCATATTTTTTGCCTCTGATCCCGCAACAATCCCCAGCACACGGTGGGGCTGTATTCTTTTTGGTATTGGGGCTGGTATTCTTGGCGTGCTAGGAAAATTCTATACATCCATTCAGGGAATTGAGATGTATGGGATATTGATTATGAATTTGACAGTCCCTTTTTTGGATAATATTTTCAAACGGACGGATAAATCAGAATCAAATGTAAATTCTAGTATTATTTCACTACCTGATAGCCTGACCAAGCATGTAACAGAAAAAAGTTTAAGCGAAACTTATAGCACCCATTCTTTTTATGCCGCACAGACTGATGTTGCAACCAAAATAAGATTACAAAAACCTGCCTATCCTAAAGGGATTCATGTCCCTCATTTTGAAAATTATCAGACTAAAGCCTTTTCTATTTTTCGGCAGATCTTGGAAAATGGTATCAAAGACGATATTTTTGAAAAAATAAAGGCTGTAGGTTTAAAAGGATGTGGAGGCGCACATTTTCCTGTATTTTCAAAATGGAAAGCATTTTGTCAATCTCAACATCCCCGTTTATTAGTCGTCAACGGATTAGAAGGAGAGCCACAATCTTTTAAAGATTGCTATTTATTACAGAATCATGCCCAAATTGTAGTTGAAGGCGCAGCTATTGCAGCATATACAACAGAAATTGAACATATTTATATTGTCATCAATTCTCGCTATCGCCCAGCTTTGGACGCTATAGATAAAGCCATTGAGAAATTTACACAAGATTTTGGCGATAAAGTCTCTTTTAAAATAGAAATCGTAAATGGACCAAAACCCGATTTATATGTTTGCGGAGAAGAAACAGCTTTACTTCAATATTTACAATCAAAACGGGCAGAACCCCAATTACGCCCCCCTTTTCCAACTGAAAAAGGACTTTGGGGACACCCTACACTTATTCATAATGTAGAAACATTATCATGGTTACCGATTATTCTTACACCAGAATGGTCTGATCCTGTTCCAAAATTAATTTCACTTTCAGGTGCTATAAAAAATGTGGGCGTTTATGAAATATCACCTGGTAAAATATCACTGGGAGAGATTCTTGCCCTAGGTGGCGGCAATGATGATTTATTAGCCTTTTTTATCGGTGGTATTTCTGGTGGATTCTTACCGCCTGCTTGTATAGACTTATCATATAATAATGATAGCTTATCCAAAGCGGGGGTCATGTTAGGCAGTGGCGCTATCCAAATCTTATCCAATTCTTCTAATATCTTCGATGAAGCCTTACAAATCTCACAATTTTTGATGGAAGAATCATGTGGACGGTGTACACCATGTCGTGTAGGAACAAGAGAAATGGTACGTTTATGGGAAAATTTAATTCATAATGAGAAAAAAAATGACTTATCCTTGCTCTTAGCAGTAAGTGATACAATGAAAATATCATCAAGTTGTGGTTTTGGCATGGCAGCCCCAAGAGCCATTTTATCTGTTTTACGTTACTGGTCTGTTGGGGAAGAAAAATGATAACTGTATCTATAAATGGTAAAACCATAACCGTTAAAAATAAGTGCACTATTCTCAAAGCTGCGAAAACAGCAGGGATATTTATTCCCACACTTTGCGATTTACCTGGATATTCGCCACGTTCTGTCTGTCGCCTTTGTCTTATTGAGCTTGAAGGTAGGCAAAACTTAATTTCTGCCTGTTCTACACTTGTGATAGACGGTATGAAAATTAAAACAGATAGCGAAATAGTGACAAGAAATCGCAAGATCATTATGGAATTTATTTTAGCAGAACATGGCGAATGTCATAATAAAAATTGTAGCTTGAAAAAGTTAGGACAAAAGCTTGGTGTTGAATCAACACGTTTTTCTACTTCACCATTGCTTGAAGCGCGAGACTTATCATCCGAATATTTGAAAATTAATGCTCATCTTTGTATTCATTGTGATCGTTGTATTCAGATTTGTCATGATCGAAAAATCATTAGTCGTGCAGGAAAAGGGTCATTTGTCACCATGATATTTGATGATAATTGTCGAGTAGATGAATCTTCCTGTGTTCATTGTAGAGATTGTGTCGAAGTTTGTCCTACTGGGGCGATTTCCTATTATTAGCGATTACTTTAGAAAGATATGTTTCAGAAAATCTCCTTAATTTTACTGTTTTTGATGTTACTTGAAGCTTGTACTGAGTCAAAAATACCTCAATCCGCCTCTTTTCAAGAATTTAAAACAAAAATTGTACCCATTTTAGAAAAACGTTGTTCTATTTCATGTCATGGCATCTCTAAAGATGATTATGAGGGTTTTATCAAGAAAGATGCGATGAATGCTGAGGCTTTTTATTTTCCAATTGATCCAATTAAAGGAACAATTCCTACAAAATCTCTTCTCGCCTCATATCAAAGCACGCGAGGATGGAAAAAAGATAATGCTGCACATTCTAATCGTATTAATTATAGGGAAACTGAAAATTTTAGTCCCCTACTCAGGGTGCCACTAGCTGAAGACTTTGGGGGTATGCCTCATAGAGGTATGGATATATTCTATTCCACCAATGAAGCTGATTATAAGACATTAAGTCATTGGGTCGCGACAGAAATTGCTGAATATCCCTTACCACCTCAAATATTACCTAAAGAAATCAAATTTTTCAAAGATAAGGTTTTAGGGGTTATGGTGAGAAATAGTTGTTTTTTATCATCATGTCATGGTCCACAGGTATTTAATGATCTCAAATTAGTGCCGCCTTTAGCGGTGATTGATCCAAATAAAACGTTTTTAGAGGGTTTTTCCACTAAAATGGTCTTGCATAACCATAAAAATATGTTAGGAAATGTCAGCCGTTTTGCCAATCTTGGCGGTGATGTTAAACGCAGTCGTCTTTTGGTCAAAAATCTACCTATCAATCAAGGCGGTGTTCATCAACGGGGCGGAAATGACCAATTTTTAACATCGTATGATGATAAGGATGCAAAAATATTAATAACATGGCTAGAACTTGAAAAAGAGGCTTTAAGTAAAAAGTTGATTTCAGAAGGGCAAAGCATTCAAAAAGAAGAATTAGGCTATGTACAAGGGATGGTTTTTATCAGAGGACCCAAGCATAATCCCCGTCTTTTTTTTGATTTTGACGACTTTTTTGCGGGATCTGACATTTATTTGTTGAAAGTTGGAAAGGGGGAAGAACTCCAAAACACTAAAAATGTGCCCATAAATTTAACAGCCCAATTTCACCTAAAACAATCAGTTGAAATCCAATCACTCGATGTTCGCTATGATGGCAAAGCCATTGTTTTTGCGATGCGGACTCAAAAAGCACTAGGATTTCGCCTTTATGAGTTATTATTAGATAATAAACTCAATGTAAAGACTTTTAAACAAATCAGTTTTGGTGATGCACATTTGAAAGATGGCACCTTAGTGCATCATATCGATCCGATTTATATCCCTGGTGAAAATACAAATAAAAACGATCTGAGTGAAATTTCCATTGCTTATGCCTCTAATGAAATAGGAGATTATACGGCTTCGGATACTTGGGGATTGTTGGGAGAAGCGGATGATGGTGATTTAAATACCATTATTGATTATGAAAGAACAGAAACACCTGGTAGCTTTAATGGTCGAAGAATATATATTGTTGATGGACCAGGCAAAGGAGAATGGCGAACAATTGTACAACATCTCGCAGATGAAAAGAGTGTTATAGGCTCTCAATTGATTTTAGATCACCCTTTACCTTTTCAGCCTGATCAGAAAATGGTTTATGTGATTGAAAAACGAGAAGCGAAAAATTTATCGGCTTATGATATATGGCATTTTGTGCCAAAAAAAGGATTTGAGCAAACAAAAGCCCGTATGACATTTAGCAGTGCCCAAGAAAGACGTCCAACGATGCGAACTAGTGGTGAAGTGATGTTTACCTCTGTTCGTAATATTGGTTATCAAGCCGATCGTCCCGTTTTTAACGGCGCTATTTTTCGTGTTCAAGCTGGTGGATTTGATTATCACGTACAAGGGGGAAATCGGTCTCGTTATCCGATTTATGCAGATTCACGAGAATTACCCTCAGGATTGGAAATACGTCTTGCACTTGATCCGCGAAATTACTGGGGTGGCGGTATGCTTTTTTTAGTTGATCACGGTTTAGGTATCAATATTGAGCCTAATAATCCAGTTGATAATATCCCTTTTCCACAAATAAAAACTAAAAACATTTATTCCTCTCCGCCCAGATTTCTACCCGCTCAATTGCCCTTTTATCCTGAAAGAGGGAAAAATGCGGTGACAGTCACAGGGCAATCACCAGGCGGTGCTTTTCGCGATCCTTTTCCCTTAGCTAATGGCAAAATTTTAACTGCACATGTTCATAATGCTATCGATCATTTAGATCCAAATGCTAACCCCGATTGGGATATCTATTTGATAAGCTTTGAAAAATCTCTACAATCTGAAGATGCTCAAAGTACAGGTGCTAAAACCTTACACCGCATTGCATCAACAAGTCAATTTGCAGAATATTCTCCCCGTCCCATTATGGTGCGATTAAAGGAAAAATCCCATACACATCAAAAATTTACTAAAAATGCCAAACCTAAACGTATAAATGGCGTATTACGTGCCACACCTGAAACTCCTGCAGAAATAATATGTTTTGATTATCCCTTATTTCAATCATTTTTGACGCATTTTGCTCCTGTTGGTTCAA
The DNA here is from genome assembly GCA_030633165.1 of Thiomargarita sp. GTDB lineage: Bacteria > Pseudomonadota > Gammaproteobacteria > Beggiatoales > Beggiatoaceae > DAOVZS01. The sequence continues at coordinate 7,989 of DAOVTJ010000096.1, forward strand.
GAGATTTTCATGAAGAAACAAATACTCAAAAATATCATTATGTTCGCATCATCATGCAAGTGCCGCCACATAAACAAGATTTAGCACCTGTAAAAAATGATGATCCTTTTGCAACTACAATTAGTCAAGGCATTCATACCCAAAAACGCATTGTCGCAGAAATCCCATTATCACCGGATGGTTCTTTTTATACAGAGGTACCCACTAACGTCCCACTTATTATACAAGGCTTAAATCGCAAAAAAATGGCATTACATTCTATGAATAGATGGTTTTATGTACAAGCAGGAGAAAAATTAACCTTTTCTATTCCACGAACCATTTTTACAACACGCTGTTCTGGCTGTCATGGGGCATTAACTGGCAAAGAAACTGATGGTATTGGTCCATTTGAATTAGTTTCCGCAGCATCCAAAGTGATGGCAAATTGGGATAATGCATTAAATGAACAAAAAGCACCTTTTATGACAAATATAAAATCTGCCTCTTTTATCGCAATTGATTTTCAAAAGGATATTCAACCTATTTTAGAAACACATTGTGTATCATGTCATAATGCTGGTGATTTAGATTTAAGAAATACACCGACAAATAATTATACGGTGGCTTATGAATCCCTCCATCAATTAAGAGAACCTGCTAGCGGCAATTATGCCGACAAAAAATACATTAATGAACGTGAAGCATTAGCGATAGAAAGTCCTTTGATAGAAAAAATAATGGGGCATCCAGAAAATAATCCTTTAACAGAAGAAGAGCTACTGACTTTGATTAGATGGATTGACTTGGGTGCAACCTTTAAATAAGGCATAGCGTTCACATTTTAACCTATCCCTCCTACAATATAAATTTTAAAATTTAAATGTAGGGTGGGTAAGCGGGGCGTCATGATTTGTGAGAACTTTGATGAACTATCCCCCGCTTGCCCACCTTTTTTCAGAAAAAAATGAGTTAAGAATAGTGAGATTCATGTTTGTCAGTTTAAAAAACTTGTTAAATGATACATCTGGTTACAACATTGGTTTGTCACTGGCAAATAATACTGATTGTTATTTTTAAATTCTATTTTTAGCTTCTTTGAGTAATCTTCAAATTCACGGTTAGAAAATAAAATGCCTCGAAATACAACATTTTTGATGGTATGTT
>DAOVTJ010000133.1 GCA_030633165.1 Thiomargarita sp.
AATCCCAATTCATCCAAATGAAAAATGCCTTGCCAATCAAATTTTCCTCAGGCACTGTTCCCCAAAAACGGCTATCGCGACTATTATCACGATTATCACCAAATACTATATATTCATTGGGGGGAATTGTCCATTTATCAAATGGAGCATGTAATTCTCTATTAGGTAAAACTAAAATAGCATGATCTGTTGCAAGATGTTCAATACGCTTTTCACTTCCCGTCATACCACTACCTGAACCAACACCTATAAACCTACCAACCACATCTTGGCTGATCTGCTCTCCATTAATATACAGCATTTTAGTATCATTATAATACTCTAACTCATCTCCAGGCAAACCAACCACGCGTTTAATAAATGGAATAGAGGGATCTTCAGGATAACGAAATACCACTACATCACCACGTTGCGGTTTACCTATATCTATTACTTTAAGATTCAAAACAGGTAAGCGGATACCATAACTAAATTTATTGACTAAAATAAAATCTCCAGTTAATAAAGTTGGCATCATGGAATTTGAGGGAATACGAAACGGTTCCACAAGAAATGAGCGTAATAATAATACAATCAAAAAAACAGGAAACAATGAATGCGCCAAATCAACTATAAAAGGTATCTTCTCTTGTTCCTTTTTCAGATCTACAGCACCAGTCTTGGCGATAGTACGCAAAGGTGCAAGAAAAATTTTATCAGAAAGCCAAATTAATCCGCTAACAAACGTTAATAAGACTAAAATTGTTGCTAAATCCCAATTCATGGTTATCAGTTATCAGTTATCAGTGTTAAAAAAAATCTATTTTTTTCCAATTTGTAGCACTGCTAGAAAAGCATCTTGGGGAATCGTGACAGATCCCACTTTTTTCATACGTTTTTTACCTTCCTTTTGTTTTTCAAGAAGTTTTCGTTTTCGACTGACATCTCCGCCATAACATTTAGCGGTGACATTTTTACGAAATGCTTTTACCGTTTGGCGAGCAATAATCTGTGTACCAATAGCTGCCTGTATCGCAACATCATACATTTGCCTTGGGATGACCTCTTTCATTTTTTTGACAAGCTCTTGAGCCTGTATTTTTGTTTTATCTCGATGGCGTATGACAGAAAGAGAATCAACATATTCACCATTGATCAGGATATCTAGCTTTACCAAATCAGCGGCTTGAAAACGTAAAAACTTATAATCTAAGGAGGCATAGCCACGACTAACCGATTTCAATCGGTCAAAAAAATCCAACACCAGTTCACTCATAGGTAATTCATAAGTCAATGTTACTTGTGAACTTGTATAATGCAACTTTTTTTGAACACCCCGTTTATCAATGCACAAACTAATAACATTTCCCAAGTATTCTTGTGGTAATATGATATTAGCTTCAACAATTGGTTCGCGCATTTCCGCAATATTATTAGGCAAAGCTGCTGGATTATCCACCCTTACAAGCTCACCTTGGGTGGTAAGAATTTCATAAATAACCGTAGGAGCTGTTGTAATCAACTCTAATTGGTATTCACGCTCCAAACGTTCTTGCACAATTTCCATGTGCAACATACCCAAAAAACCGCAACGAAATCCAAAACCTAAAGCTTGTGATGTCTCAGGTTCATAATGTAAAGCAGCATCATTAAGTCGCAATTTTGCCAATGCATCGCGAAAAGATTCATAATCATTTGCATCAATAGGAAACATTCCTGCAAAAACACGGGGTTGAATAGCTTGAAAGCCAGGCAAGGGCTTATCAACAGGGTGAGCGGCATCTGTTAATGTATCCCCAACAGGTGCTCCTTCAATTTCCTTAATGTTTGCGACCACAAATCCGACTTCACCTGCATTCAGTACTTCACGTTCTTGTGGTTTTGGAGTAAAAATACCCAATTTTTCCACTTGAACCCGTCGCCCAGTTGACATGACTTGAATTTTTTGTTTTTTAGACAAACTACCCTGCATAACCCGCACTAAAGAGACAACACCTAAATAATTATCAAACCAAGAATCAATGATGAGGGCTGTCAATGGCGCATCAACTTGCACATGAGGTGGTGGTATGCATTTTATCAAAGATTCAAGTAATTCTTCAACCCCTAAACCTGTTTTAGCACTCACATGTAGCGCATTTTCGGCTTCAATCCCAATAATGTCCTCAATTTGTTCTATCACGCGCTCTGGTTCAGCAGAGGGTAAATCAATTTTATTGAGTACTGCTACTACTTCAAGTCCTTGCTCAAGAGCGGTGTAACAGTTGGCAACACTTTGTGCTTCTACCCCTTGTGCCGCATCTACAACCAATAATGCGCCTTCACAAGCCGCCAAAGAGCGTGAGACTTCATAAGAAAAATCAACATGTCCAGGCGTATCAATAAAGTTGAGTTGATAAGTTTGCCCATCTTTCGCTTGATAATTGAGTGTGACGCTTTGCGCTTTGATCGTGATACCACGCTCACGTTCCAAATCCATTGAATCTAAAACTTGTTGAGACATTTCCCGTTCTGTCAAACCACCACAAATTTGGATAAAACGATCAGCAAGTGTAGATTTGCCATGATCGATGTGAGCAATAATGGAAAAATTGCGAATATGACTCATGAAACATTAACCTTTTCCAACAAAACATCCTTATTTAAAAAATAATGACAAATCTCATCTGAACCATCTACTAAGACAGGGACTCGATCACCATACTGTTGCTTGAGAGAAGGGTCTACATCAACATCCACGATGTTGAAAGAAAAAGCATAGTGTTCTTGAAACAGTTCTAATTCTTGTTTCATCTCATCACAAAGGTGACACCCTACACGTGTATAGAGTGTCAAAATGGGTTTGCTTGTCATTTCGATGGAATCTTCAATGCTAAAAATAGTGGAGAACCGCCCCGTTGTATGAGTATTGGGACTGTTGTCGCATTTAATTGGCTAATGATTTCCTTAAAATGTCTCACATCTTTGATAGTGATGTTATCCATCATTAAAATAATATCATTTTTGCGGATACCAGCATCACGTGCTGGTCCTTCACTAACACGTTCTACCAATATACCTTCTGATATATCTAATGCATCTTGTTTTTCTTCATCTAATTCAACAACAGATAAAGCTAGGCGATGACTAATTATCGACTGATTGCCTTGAAGAGTGGTTGTTAATTCAATATTATCTTCAGAGGGTAAATTACCAATAGTAACATATATCTTCAGATGTCTATCTTGGCGTCTCACGATAGCTTCCACGGTTGAACCAACCTTAGTGTTACCAACAATTGGGGGTAAATCTGCCGAATGTTCGATGTGTTTACCATCAAATGTTATAATAATATCGCCCACTTTGAATTTAGCAGTAGCAGCGGGACTATCGGACAGAACCTTAGCAATCAAGGCACCTTGTGGTTTAGCCATATCAAATGACTCTGCTAATTCGTATGTCACATCTTGTATTAATACACCCAGCCAACCACGTGACACTTTGCCACTATCTTTTAACTGTTTAACTACAATGTTCATGACATCAACAGGAATAGCAAACGATACTCCCATAAATCCGCCAGTACGACTATAGATTTGTGCATTGACACCAATCACCATTCCTTCCAAATTAAATAATGGACCACCAGAGTTACCTGGATTAATCGCTACATCTGTTTGAATAAAGGGTACATAAGTATCATTAGGCAAACTTCTCCCTTTTGCACTGATGATACCAGCGGTGACAGAGTGTTCAAATCCAAACGGTGAACCTATTGCTAAAACCCATTCTCCCACTTTTAGGGTGCTGGATGTACCAAGTTTTACTGTTGGTAAATCTGTGGCATCGACTTTTAGCAAAGCAATATCGCTACGTTTATCGCTACCAACCAATTCTGCTACAAATTCACGGCGATCAGTTAAACGCACAATGATTTGATTTGCCGCATCAATCACATGGTTATTAGTGACAATATAGCCATCGCTGGAAATGATAAACCCAGAACCAAGTGAAGTTGCAGGACGCTCGTCAAAGGATTGTTCATCAAAAAAGTGACGAAAAAAATCATGAAATGGACTCTCTTTGGGAAGACCTGGAATATCTTTAAAAGAGCGTTTCTCTTTTTTTGTCACTCTTTTTTTCACAGTGGTGCTAATATTAACCACAGCAGGGCTATACTTTTCTACCAGTTTGGTAAAATCAGGTAACTGCTGTGCTGAAAGTTGGGTGGATAAAAAACCAACGCTCAACCCAATTACTAATATATATTTATATAAATAGTATCTCATGGTAAATCCTCTATCATCACAATAAGTTAAAATTAAATTATACTATATAATCGAAATGGACATAAGCATGACTCAAGCAAGTGATACTGATGTATTAATTATCGGCAGCGGAGCTGCTGGTCTCAGCCTTGCCTTAGCATTGGCGGATCATGCCAAAGTTATCATTTTATCAAAAGCAAACCTTGATAGTGGGAGCACCCAATATGCTCAAGGTGGTATTTCAGCCGTACTGGGTAATGATGACAGTTTGGATTCACATGTTAAAGATACGCTTAATGCTGGAGCTGGTTTATGTGATCTTGATATTGTCAATTTCACAGTAGAACAAGGTCCTGAGCGGATTGCTTGGCTTATTGAGCAAGGCATGCCTTTTACTCAAGTCTCTGATTCAGAGGGTAATATTAATTACCATCTAACTCGTGAAGGGGGACATAGTCATCGCCGCGTCATACATGCTGATGATGCCACTGGACGTGCTATCGTCTCAAGCTTATCACTTAAAGTTAATGCCCATCCTAATATTCGCTTATTAGAAGACCATATTGCAATTGATATCATTACAGGCTCTAACTCTCGGTGTTTGGGGGCTTACTTATTAAATCTCAATACAGGTAAAGTTATTGTTATTCGTTCCCATTTTGTGGTATTAGCCACTGGTGGTGCAGGTAAAGCTTATTTATATACTAGTAATCCAGATGTCTCAACGGGTGATGGCATTGCAATGGCTTGGCGGGCGGGTTGTCGTGTTGCCAATATGGAATTTATCCAATTTCATCCCACCTGTTTATATCATCCTGATGCAAAATCATTTTTAATCAGCGAAGCAGTGCGCGGTGAAGGGGGGAAATTACAATTAGCAAATGGTAATTCCTTTATGGAACGCTATGATCCGCGTGCAGAACTCGCACCACGTGATATTGTAGCACGAGCTATCGACAATGAAATGAAATGTTCGGGCTATGATAGCGTTTTTCTTGATATAACGCATAAGCCAAAGTCATTTATTGTAGAACATTTTCCCAACATTTATAACCGCTGTCTTGCTTTAGGGATTAATATGGCTAATCAAGCCATTCCTGTTGTCCCTGCAGCTCACTACACTTGTGGTGGTGTGATGACGGATCGTCAAGGACGTACCGATCTTGATGGATTATATGCCATAGGAGAAGTCGCATTTACGGGTTTACATGGGGCGAATCGTATGGCAAGTAACTCTTTATTGGAATGTTTAGTCTTCGGGCATGCGGCAAGTATTGATATTTTGGAGAAATTAAAAGATGTCCCTCCACTATCTACTTTACCAAAATGGGATGAAAGCCGCGTGACAGATTCTGATGAAGAAGTGGTGGTATCACATAACTGGGATGAATTACGCCGTTTTATGTGGGACTATGTTGGTATCGTACGCTCAACAAAACGTTTACAACGTGCAAAACGTCGTGTTGATTTATTACGCAGTGAGATTCAAGAATATTATAGTCATTTCTGTGTCACAAATGATTTACTGGAATTACGCAACCTTAGCCTTGTTGCCGATTTAATTATTCGATCTGCACAACTGCGACATGAAAGCCGAGGATTGCATTATACCCTTGATTATCCAGAACAAAGTTCTATTGCCCAAAATACGATATTGACACCATAATTTGAGGAAAAAGTCTAATAACACGCTCAAATCTGATATAATATATTTTTTTACTCTATTCAATGGAAAAATAAATGAAGAAACTACTTCTCATTTTGATTACCTCATTCATACTTGTATTTCAAGTTAATGCAACAGAAATGGGGATTGTCACAGGTAGCAAAACTGGAACATATATTCAAATCGGTAAGAATATCGCTTCCTTAGTTTCTAGGCGTGGTATAAATTTAAAAGTTATCCCTTCCAGTGGTTCGTTAGACAACATTGCAGATGTATTTGAAACCCGAGGCGTTCAACTCGGTATTGTACAATCTGATGTACTTTCTTTTATTAGAAGCCAAGATGATTCACACTTGAAAAAAATTGCTAGAAAAATCAAGATGGTGTTTCCATTATACAATGAAGAAGTTCATATCTTAGCAAATCAGAGTATTGATACGCTATCTGATTTAGATGGCAAAATTGTTGCTGTTGGAAAATCTGGAAGTGGTACTTTTTTAACCGCTAAAGTGATATTTGAAATTTCAGATATTCAAGCAGAAGAAATGGTTCTGATAGGTGGGTCCGATGCTTTAAACGAGTTAGCTGATGGTGAGATAGATGCAATGTTTTATGTTGCTGGCTATCCAGTTAAACTTTTTCAAGAATTTCAAGAAGAAAAATTTCATCTGATCTCAATAACAGATAAAAGTGTGTATGAATATTATGTTCCATCAACAATACCTGCTAATACCTATCCCTTTCAAGAAGAAGCAGTCTCTACAGTTGCTGTTAAAGCGGTTTTAATGACTTATAATTACCGTAGACGACAGTGCAAAAATGTAGGAAAAGTAGGGAAAATTATATATGATAACATCGATTGGTTAAAACAAAATGGTCATGCTAAATGGCAGGATGTTGATCTGGATTATCCCTTAAAACAATGGGAACAGTATGGTTGTGTACAAAAAGCAATAAGCTCGAATTCTTCAAGTCCTTCTTCAACAAGGGAGAATGAGAATGATTCTAATTCTAAAAATACTCTCAGAAGGTTCTTAAATAACTGGTAAATTTGAAATATTGGAGAGCATTACAC
>DAOVTJ010000224.1 GCA_030633165.1 Thiomargarita sp.
ATTGTAATTTAGACTAATTGTATGTTCTGCCAAAGAAGCTGGCACACCGGGGCTATTAGGTAAACCTAAGGTAAGTACACCAGAACCTGCTTTAACTAAAAGTGAATCGGCATGTCCATGATAGCAGCCCGTGAATTTTACGATTTTATCACGTCCTGTATAGCCCCGTGCTAAACGTATTGCACTCATTGTGGCTTCAGTACCAGAATTAACCATGCGTACCATTTCAATAGAAGGCACTAATTCACAGATTTTATCAGCAATACGTGTTTCAATAAGGCAAGGGGCACCAAAACTAAGCCCATTTTCTACAGCTTCTTGCACCGCTTTAATCACTATTGGATTGGCATGTCCTGCAATCATTGGTCCCCAGGAGCCAACATAATCAATATAAGCTTTACCCTCTGTATCATAGAGATAAGCATTTTTGGCACGTTGAATGAATATTGGATCTCCACCCACACCTTTAAAAGCGCGAACAGGTGAATTAACCCCACCAGGAATATGTTTTTGAGCAGCACTAAAATGGGTTATTGTCATATATTTATCCTTATATTAAAAGCTTGAGCCGCAGCGGTGACATTTTCTTGTCCAAATAAACCTTGTATGACAGCTAAACAATCTGCACCGGCTGCGAGTAATTCTGCCCCATTTTCTGGTGTAATTCCACCGATAGCAACCAGTGGACAATTGAACAATTTACGTGCTTGACGTAATAAGTCCACGGCACATGAGACAGCGTTTGGTTTTGTGTTAGAGCTGAAAAAACGACCAAATGCAATATAAGTTGCCCCTGATTTAACCGCTTCTTGTGCTAATGACAATTGATTATAACAAGATACGCCTATAATAGCCTTATCACCAAGTTTGGCACGAGCTGTGAAAATATTGGTATCATCTTTACCGAGATGTACACCATCAGCTTGGACTTGTTGCGCAAGTGCAATGTCATCATTGATTATTAAAGGAATATTGTATTTTTGACATAAAATACGTAATGCTTGTGCTTGTTTAAAACGCAAGGCATGATTTTTGCTTTTATCAAGGTATTGAATAATTTAATTCCGGTTATTAATGGCATTTTCTACGGTGTTTATAAATATTTCTGGTTTGATTAGACTGTTATCAGTAATGGCATAAAGTCCCTGCATGATTTATTTCCATAAGCGATTAGGCAAAGCCTGCCCTTGTCCAGCTTGATATCCACGTTGTAAACTTTTCCATGTGTACTCTTGAGCAGAGTACACCGCTGTTAGCATATCTTTGCCTTGTGCCAATACCCCAGCTAAGCTGGCTGCAAAGGTACAACCTGAGCCATGATAACTATACGGTAAACGTGTCCAACTCCAAGAATCTATTTTTTGTCCATGACCATATAATGTATTAATGACTAAGGGTGTATTTTCATGAGTTCCAGTGATGCAAATGTATTGACAACCATGGTTCATCAATTGTATGGCAGCTTTATCAAGTGATTTTGTATGAGGAGCTAGAGTGCGACATTCTAGACTATTTGGTGTTATGATGTTTGTTAAGGGTAATAATTTTGTGAGAATAGCATCGCCTTGCATTAAGGATTGTCCACCACCTGCTGCCAAGACTGGATCAAGTATCACAGGTATGTGAGGATGTTTGAGTAGCACGTGTTGTATCGCTTCGACGATTTCTACATTGCCTAATAAGCCAATTTTACAGGCTGATATTGGCATATCATTCAACACAGCTTCTGCTTGTGCAACAACTGTTTCGCCTGATAGCGGGATCTTTTCAAAGACATTATGTGTATCTTGTATTGTAAGGCAGGTGACAACAGGCGCAGTATGACAACCTTGGCTTGCAAGGGCTTGAATATCTGCACATAACCCGGCACCCCCTGAGGGATCATTACCTGCAAAAACTAATACGATAGGGGGTTGTGTCGTTTCCATTGTTTTTTTATTGTATTTTAGGAGAGTATATTGTGCTAAATGTTTTAAAAGCTTTTTCGTATCTTCCACTATTTTTTGTAGTCGGTGTGATTTATATCATAATGGTTTTCGCTGGTGTTAATTTTGGTGATCCCTCTGAACTTTTTCATTTGTCTTTACCATCAGGCGCGAACTGGATGCTCACTTCGAGTGATATATTTCTTATGCTAGGTGTTGTCACCTTATTTATTGAAATTATCAAATCTACCAGAACAGGAACAGGTACGATTCTTGAGCATACGCTGTCAATGCTCGTATTTCTGACATTTTTAATGTTCTTCCTCTTTTGGGGAAGTGCAGGTACCTCTCCTTTTTTGGTTGTTACCTTGATGTCTTTGCTTGATGTCATTGCTGGATTTACCATTACTGTTGCTACTGCTCGCCGTGATTTTAACATGGGAGGATAATTTTTCTTCATCCCCCCTCCTGCTGGAGGGGAATGTTCAGAACGATAATTTTATTTCTCATGCATACTGATCCCATTGTTTTTTATATTTTCGTGATTTTCACAGGTTCTGCGATATTAGCAACCCTTGCCCTTTATGCCCGTCAAGCCTTAATTGTTGGTTATATTATTTGGGGAATTTTACTTGGTCCTTCTTGTTTTGCGATAGTGGCGAATACATCACTCATTAATAATATTTCTCAAATTGGCATTATTTTTTTGTTATTTTTATTAGGCTTGAATTTACAGCCACAAGATTTATTACGTACCATGCGAAAAACCACGGTGGTTACGGTGGTCAGTTCTCTTATTTTTGGGCTATGTGGATTTGCTTTGGCTCATGCCTTTGGTTTTCAGTTTTTAGAAAATCTATTAATTGGTGCTTCTGTGATGTTTTCTAGTACCATTATTGGTTTAAAATTATTGCCAACGACTGTTTTACATCATAAACATGCCGGTGAAGTGATGGTCAGTATTTTATTATTGCAAGATTTGATGGCTATTGTGGTGTTATTAGTTTTGCAAGGATGGAGTCAGGGAGATACGTCTTTAGTTGATATTGCGTTATTGATTTTGAGTTTACCTTTGCTAATTGCTTTTGCATACATTTTTGAACAGTATATTTTGATCAAATTGATTCGCCGATTTAATAAAATTCAAGAATATATTTTTTTGGTGACAATAGGTTGGTGTTTAGGTATGGCGGAATTGGCAACCGTTTTGGGCTTATCACATGAAATTGGCGCTTTTATTGGTGGGGTTGTCTTGGCAAGTAGTCCAATAGCACGTTTTATTGCAGAAAGTTTAAAACCACTACGTGATTTCTTTTTAGTGATATTTTTCTTTTCTTTAGGGGCTAGTCTTAAACTAAGTGTATTATACACTATATTAATACCAGCAACGCTGTTAGCAGCTATAATGTTGTTGATAAAACCTTTTATGTTTAAATATTTAATGGTAAAAGTGGGAGAAGAGAAAGGTTTATCTTTAGAAATAGGTTTTAGATTAGGGCAAATTAGTGAATTTTCTTTACTCATTGCAGTTTTTGCTTTAAATGTTGGGGCTATTAGTGAGAAAGCTTCTATTTTGATTCAAGCAGCGACAATTCTTACTTTCATGGTTTCTTCTTATTTTATTGTTTTGACTTATCCGACACCGATTGCTGTTTCGGATCGTTTGCGGCGGGATTGATTTCAAGTTTGGTAGTGGTGGAATATTTCAATCAGGAGATTATTATGAAACAAGTTGCCTCATTACGTTACGATGTTATTTTCAAAAAAGCCTTTAGTCATCCAGAACTTTTCACTGCTTTGGTAAAAGATTTTCTTGATATTGATCTTGAAATTGATGAAGTAATTAGTGAAAAAGTTTTTAATCCCCCTATTGGGAGTGTGGAAACTAGATTTGACTTATTTGCCGAAGATAAGAAAAATCGGATCATTGTTGAAATGCAACATAGACATTATCCTGATGCGTATGACCGTTTTCTCTATTATC
>DAOVTJ010000115.1 GCA_030633165.1 Thiomargarita sp.
GTTAAAACGGACAAAAGGAGTGGAATTGTTAATGATCCTAATCGAGAAGATGATGATGGATATATTTTGGAACTCATTAAAAAGGTGATCACCGTCAGTTTGGAGACGGTGAAGATTGTGGAGGGATTGAGTAGTAATACAATGTGAGTGTATGTGGGACGTACCAACATGTAACATACGATTAATTTAGACAGGTAAAGAAATACATGCAAGTTTTGTAATCTTTAAATCGGCATTTTAATTATTAGCTTTATCAGTGTTCTCAATATAAAGTTTTTTAATACAGCCAAGGGCAACGCCCCTGACAGCAATTATAATCGAATTCCGCCAATCGCCTTACCAAAATTGATACTTGTTCCTTTTACTAAAGTGACACTTTCCTTTGGAAATACTTCTTTAATAGAACCATCAGCAGTAGTGACAACCCATTTATCAGAAGATATATTTTTTAGCCCTAAAATCTTTAATTTTTTGGAATGTTCAATAACAGTAGCGATAGCTTGAGAAAAATCATATATTTTTTGGGGATCAATATGGTGCGGAAAAAGTTGCGTACCACAATTAAGCATAACAATATCACGATCAATACGAATGCGAGGGGGAGTTCTAAGCGGATTTTGACAAGACCAACATGGATTAAGCTTTCCAGAATTTTTCAATAATTCAACATCGTAAAAGTTTTCTGCATTACAATGTGCGCAATAAATGATAGAATCTCTCAATCGTACCATTGTTGCACGCCATTCACTTTCACGAACACGACCATTTTCAGGATCAGTCATACCTGAAGTAAATGCTTTGATGAATAAATCGCGCAAAAATTGTGGATAAATACGCCAATAAATAATAGCATTATCATGATAACCTGGTACAGGACGATTAGCATCATTATCAGGATCAAAAATAAAAAGAGCTTCAGTGCCATACAGTTTATTCATAGCAGGCAAATCAAAGCATGTGATATCAGATTCTTGTTTGCCTTCTAAAGGGTGATGTATCATCAAGATATAAAACAGTAGCACCGCTAATGAAAATAAATCAGTTTGTGTGCTTGGAAATGTTTCACCGCGTAAAATTTCTGGTGCCATAAAGCGTGGCGTTCCTAAAACACCACCACTGGATTCACCATCAACCCTAACATTATCATTATCACAAATAAGTATTTTACCAGTCTCTGGCTCAAAAAACACATTACCAAATGAAATATCTTGATAACATAAGCCTTTTGTATGAAGTTGCAAAAAACTATGAGCTAACTCAAGTCCAGTGGTTACCAAAGCATGAAATGAGGGATCAATGTGTAACTTCATTAAATCATTGATGCTTTTATAATGTGAATCCCGCAATGGCATAATATAGCCAAAACTATTTTCCCTTGCTATACTAGCTAAACTCAATGGCCAAAGAAATTTTTCATTGGGAGCACCGCTTTTGATGAGTCTCATAATGGCAGTGCGTTGTTCTGGGGTGGCTTGTTCGGGAAAATACCATTTTAAAGCGACTGGTTTGCCTTTAAAATTGGCTTGGTACACTTCACCTTGTCCGCCGCCCCCAATGAATTGTCCAACTTGGCAAGTGAGATTATTATCCAATTGGACAAGGCTGTTAGGGGGTAGGAGTTGATTCATCTATTTTTTTTGAGTATCTTTATATAAATAGTATAATCTTAGCACAAAATTGACTTATTAGAATAATTTTATTCTAATCAAAAATTACTGATTTTTTAGTTTTGAGGATATTAACAACATGTTGACTTATAAAGCAATCCAAACAGAGATCAAGGAAAATCAGGGGCGTTCAATCAAAGCTTGTTGGATTGCTCATGTAAAAGAAATGAATGGGCTAGAGTTAAAGCAAGCCCCTAACCGTAAACCATCAGAACCACGAAAATATCCATGTCCCGATTGGGCAAAAGAGCTTATTGAAAATGTCATGCGAGAAGATGGGATGATTCCAATAAAGAGTGAGACTGGAAAAAGCAAAGGAAGGAAAAAACGATAATTATGGGGAAAGCACATGGGTTGAAGAAACCATGTGCTATCCGACGCCAACTGACAAAATCATTAAGAAAAGAAATATACCTGCCAGAGTGCCAATGATAAGTCCACTCGCTAATCCAGCCACAATTGCAAAAAATGATCCGCCTGAAATAATACCTAACTTAATCCCCCCTAGAGCACCACCTGCTATAGCAGGATATGTAATGACACCACGGTTACTTTTGAAAGCCATTACTAGCACAACAATAGTAGATAGCGTCCCTCCCCACAGAAGATATTTATTTTGTTCATACTTAATCAGGTAAGAACGTAAAGCGGCTGTTTTTAATTCTGGAACAGATGCACTGCCTTCTTTTGCAAAAAATATATTATTTGCATCGGTCGCAAGTGATAGATTATCTTCAACATAAGTGTTAATATACCATCCTTCATAACCCGCCACTTTGCCTTTCGTCAAAAGTATGCTTCTTTCTTCATTAGTCCACTTATGAGTGCCAGCATGTCCCAGTTTCACCAGTTTACTTTCTTGTTCCCAAGCGACTTTGACAGCCTTTTCCTTATGTTGCCTAATGCGTTCTTCCTCTGATGTACAAGCGGCAAAAATGGCGGTCAATACAATGAAAACTGTGAGATATCTGATTGGATTTGATTTGAAAATATTCATTTTCTTTTTATGTAGGGTGGGCAAGCCCATCCTACCTCATAAAAAAATTAGACAAGACTCGCCTTAGCTTTCTCAGCTAAAACAGTAAAAGCGTCTTTATTAAAAACAGCTAATTCTGCCAACATTTTACGATCAATATCAATCTCAGCTTTTTTTAGCCCATTAATCAGACGGCTATAAGATAAACCACTCTCTCGTGCTGCTGCATTAATTCGTGCAATCCATAAAGCCCTAAATTGGCGTTTACGTTGCTTACGATCACGGTAAGCATATTGTCCCGCTTTTGTGACAGCTTGTTTAGCTACCCGTAGCACATTACGACGTGCACCACGATAACCTTTTGCTGCCTTTAGAATTTTTTTATGTCTAGCGTGTGCTGTCACGCCTCTTTTAACTCTTGGCATCTTATCTCATCCTCAGGCGTAGGGTAATAATTGTTTAATGGAGGCAACATCCACCTTATTTACCATTATAGGGGAGCGCAACTGGCGTTTACGTTTGGTGCTCTTTTTGGTGAGGATGTGTCGACGATGACTTTGTCCACGTTTTAAATTGCCATTAGCCGTGCGTTTAAAGCGTTTCGCAGCACCACGATGGGTTTTCATTTTTGGCATGTTAATACTCCGCATTGAAACCAAGTTTCACAATTGAAGAAACTTGGTTTAGATTGTAAATTACTTATTTTTTATTGGACCAAACACCATCACCATTTGCCGACCTTCCATTTTAGGACGTTGTTCAATTGTGCCGTATTCAGCTAAATCAGCTTCAATACGTTTTAGCAATTTTCGTCCCAAATCTTGATGGGCCATTTCTCTACCACGAAAGCGTAGAGTGATTTTTGTTTTGTCACCGTCTTCTAAGAAACGTATCAGGTTGCGTAGTTTTACCTGATAATCCCCTTGATCAGTACCAGGACGGAATTTTATTTCCTTAACCTGTACCTGTTTTTGCTTTTTCTTGGCCTGATTTCGTTTCTTATTTTCTTCAAATAGAAACTTACCATAATCCATGATTCGGCAAACAGGTGGCGTCGCATTCGGAACAATTTCCACCAAGTCCAAAGTGGATTCCTTTGCCTTTTCTAGTGCCTCAGAGCATGGAACAATGCCAATTTGTTTACCATCAACATCTATCAACCGCACTTCAGCTACGGTAATGGCTTGGTTCAGGCGTGTGCGTTTTGCAGCAGCGATGTAACTCTCCTCCCTGCAACCTCAGCGTTTAGCAGATCAATAAAGGCAGAAAGTGACAATGCACCTTTGTCTTCAC
Organism: Thiomargarita sp.; assembly: GCA_030633165.1. Taxonomy (GTDB): domain Bacteria; phylum Pseudomonadota; class Gammaproteobacteria; order Beggiatoales; family Beggiatoaceae; genus DAOVZS01. Next base: position 3,937 of record DAOVTJ010000115.1, read on the forward strand.
CACCCCGTAAACGAACGGCTACTTGTTGATTATCAACTTCTCGTCCACCGACTATCAGTAGATAGGGTACTTTTTGTAACGTATGTTCACGAATTTTCAGCCCTATTTTCTCATTTCTCAAGTCTGTTGAGACACGAATACCCTGTTTGATCAATTGGGCTTCAACTGTTTTAACATACTGTGCCTGTTGATCAGTAATATTAAGTATGACAACTTGCACAGGGGCAAGCCATACGGGCAAAGCGCCAGCATGTTCTTCAATTAATATACCAATAAAACGTTCTATTGAACCTAAAATAGCCCGATGTAACATAACAGGGACTTGTTTGCTCCCATCAGAGGCAACATATTCAGCGCCTAAACGTTCTGGCATGGAAAAATCCACTTGAATCGTACCACATTGCCAGACTCGCCCAATACAATCTTTAAGAGAAAATTCTATCTTAGGTCCATAAAATGCGCCTTCACCAGGTTGCAATTCCCAATCTAATTTTTTATTATTTAAGGCGACTTCTAGTGCTTGTTCGGCTTTATCCCACACTTCATCACTACCCACACGTTTTTCAGGACGTGTCGATAATTTAATAATGATATTACTAAAGCCAAAATCTGCATAAACTTTAAAAACTAAGTCAATAAAATTAGATACTTCTGTTTGAATTTGTTCTTTTGTGCAAAAGATATGGGCATCATCTTGAACAAAATTGCGTATACGCATCAGCCCGTGCAAAGTACCTGAGGGTTCATTACGATGACAAGATCCAAATTCTGCCATCCGTAAGGGTAAATCGCGGTAACTTTTAAGTCCCTGTTTAAAAATTTGAACATGACAGGGGCAATTCATGGGTTTGATGGCATAATCACGATTTTCTGAATGGGTACTGAAAATCATATCACCAAATTTATCCCAATGTCCAGATTTTTCCCATAAAGAACGGTCAACTAATTGCGGTGTATTGACTTCTTGATAATCATTTTGACGTAATAAAGCTCGGATGTATTCTTGTATAAGTAAATAAATTGTCCAACCTTTATCATGCCAAAAAATCATCCCTGGCGCCTCTTCTTGAACATGAAACATGTCCAATCGTTTGCCAAGTTTACGATGATCGCGTTTTTCAGCCTCTTCTAGGCGGTGTAAATAGCTTTTGAGGTCTTTTTTCTTGGACCAAGCGGTACCATAGATGCGTTGCAACATTTCATTGTTGGAATCACCGCGCCAATAAGCACCAGCAAGTTTCATCAATTTAAAGGCTTTTAACTTGCCTGTGCTAGGGACATGGGGACCACGACATAAATCAATAAAATCACCTTGTTTATATAAGGAAATTTCATCATTAGTGGGAATTGACTCTATTAGTTGAGCCTTGTATTCTTCACCCCGCGCCCGAAAGAATTCTGTAGCAGCATCACGTGACATAACAGATCGTGTCACAGTGACATTTTGTGCCACAATTTCTTCCATTTTAGCTTGAATGTTGTCTAAGTCTTCAGGTGTAAAGCTTTTTTCGTAGGCAAAGTCATAAAAAAAACCATTTTCAACAACTGGGCCAATGGTGACTTGTGCTGTTGGGAATAGTATTTTGACAGCTTGAGCCATTAAATGGGCACAAGAATGGCGTATAATTTCTAGGCCGTCAGGATCGCGGTCTGTAATAATGGCCAGAGAGACATCAGTATCAATAAGTGTAGACGTATCTACTAAACGTCCATTAATTTTGCCAGCTAAAGCCACTTTAGCCAAGCCAGCACCAATATGGGCGGCAACATCTGCCACTGTTACAGATTTGTCAAATTGTCGATGACTACCGTCAGGTAATGTGATAATGGGCATTCCAGTCCTAAAAAAAAAGCACGATAAACGTGCTTTAAATAGAGGGGAAAAAAAATTGGTGGGCGCGAGTGGGATCGAACCACCGACCCCTACCGTGTCGAGGTAGTGCTCTACCACTGAGCTACGCGCCCTAAAACGATATGAACTAAGTTATCACATTATTTCTAATAATTCAAGGACTATTAAAAATATATATTCTTTTTTTAGAGTGAACTATCTTATTCATAGCATATTATATAGTCTTTTTTTAAAAAATCAAGCCCTCAATCTAAAAAACTAGCCATAACGCCCATCAATTCTTGGAAAAATGAGCATGGGAAAATAAAGGTATAAAAACCAAGCAAAAGCAAATAGCCAACAAAACTGCGATCAAGCTATCCAAATAAGATAGTATGAACCTGCTATTAAAGGTAAAATCACTCTAAATAGAGTAGCACAAGAAAGCAATACAAAAATCCAAAACACGGATTTAGGGGGAGAAGATACATTTCTACCTGTATGTCCGATCGAGACACGTGCCATCATACCTATTGTCATGATGCCAATACCCCCTAAGGCAAAAGCATGAATGGATAAAAAAACAGAAATTCCTTGCACAATCACCAAGGCTTTAAGGGCAAAACCAACAACAATACACATATAGCCCAAATAGAGCACCCATAATAATGGTTTTTTCCAAATTTTGGGCGTGTACCACCCTAACAATCTTATACCATGCATCAGGCATAATAATCCCGCAAGCCCTGCTGTTAAATAAGAATACGGGGCTATCATATCTGCTAGACAGAATATTAAAAAAATGACAAGATGACTGTTATCAAGCCATTTCCAGTTTTTTAATTGAACAGGAGAATCTACCCCTTTCTCTATAAAAAAAGGGATAACACGTCTCCCCATGATAAAGATGACTGCAAGGATCAAATATAAACCTGAATACAAGCCATAATATATACCATTAGGTACGATCCCAAATACGCCGAGATAAAATACAATATTACTCAATAATAGCAAAAGTACCAATGAGACAAGTGCAACACTTTTCCAATGTTTCGCTTGTAGTAATGGGATATATATCGCTATACAAAGCAAAATAATAAATAAATTATCAATAAACGCTACGGCGACAAGTTCGCCAAAGAAAAATAGAATTCGCGCACATATCCAAACTAAAAATAATAATAAGAGGGGATAACCATGAAGTGTTTGTCTATTCGTCCAGTTTTTTATAGCTGTTAATAAAAATCCTGCTATCACCGCTAAACTGTAACCAAAAATCATTTCATGGGCATGCCATGTCATTGCGGAAAAGGGATTAAATGGAGCATTCCATTGAAACACGTAAATAGCACTCCATATCAACATGGCTAAAAAACCAAAAATTCCCGCTCCAAGAAAAAAAGGGCGAAATCCCAAATGTAAAAAGGCAAATTTGCCCTGTTTTGTTTGCTCTTCAATATTGACAATCATAAGTATTCATTAATCAAACGTTTAATGTATAATCAAAAATTATAGTTCTTAGTTAAATCAAAATATCAAGAAATGAATAATTTATCAAACAACGAACCACTTGCCCTCGTTGTGGCAGAGTCTAGATCGATACGTAGAAAGATGGAAGTGGAATTGGAACGGTATGGTATGGATATTGATTTTGCTGAAACAGCAGCAGATGCACTTAAAGATATAACACGCGAGGATATTTACGATATTATTTTCTTAGATGTGATTTTAGCGGATATTGATGGATTTACAGTATGCAAGGAAATTAGAAAGCATAATTTGTATAAGAAAACACCGATTATCATGTTAATTGGAAAAAACAGTAAAATGGAAGAAATTAAAGGGAAAATGGCGGGGGGGAACGAATCTTTAACTAAGCCGATTCGAGAAAAAGATGTAAAAGACGTGCTAAAACAATACTTAAAACTCTAATGAACCTATCCCAATTTTCATAACTCATGACGCCCGCTTACCCACCCTACAATTAATTTTCAAAAATGTCTTCGTAGGGTGGGCAAGGGTTTATCTTGCCCACCA